>JAPHTL010000106.1 GCA_026193355.1 Rhodospirillales bacterium | reverse complement strand
GTTCGGTCATGAAAACATTCTCGATTCACGGATCGGCAAAGAAAAACCCCGGCGTTTCCGTCGGGGTTTTTCCTATAATATCAAAGCCCTGGATCAGGCGTGCAGTTTTTCGTACTTGGCCTGAAGCTCTTCCTGGCTCTCTTCGTTGTCCGGGTCGGGAATGATGCAATCCGCCGGGCAGACCAGCACGCACTGGGGCTCGTCCTCGGCGCCGACGCACTCGGTGCAACGATCCGTGTCAATTTCGTAAATCACGTCGCCTTCGCTGATCGCGTCGTTCGGGCATACGGGAACGCATGCGTCGCAGTTTGTGCAATCGTCTGTAATCGTCAGAGCCATCTTCGGGTTCTCCTGCCTCGTCTTCAGCTAATACTATGATGCCTTGGCAAGTACGCCTAGGCTTTCGAGTTTCTCGTAACGGAAAGCACCCCACAATGCCGCACCAATGGCCCCCGCGTAAAGAGAGTCTTTATGGCCCCTGATTTCGGCCGTGAGGTTCTGTTCCTTCATGCCATCTTCCATGGCCGAGACCAAGCCTGAATCGAGCGCGAGACCGCCTGTCATCATCACAAGGCCATCTTTCGCCCCGGTCGCCTTCAACAGCTTGATCAAGCGCCCGGCCATTGATTCGTGGATACCGCGCAGGATGTTGGACGGCGAAATATTGCGCGACACCATATTGATGACATCCGTCTCGGCCAGAACGGCACAGATACCGCTGACCTTTTCCGGGTCCTCCCCCTGACGGCTCAATTGGCCGATTTCGTCCTGGGCGATACCAAGGTAACGGGCGATGTTCTCAAGAAACTGGCCGGAACCGGACGCGCACTGGCTGGTCATGCGATAGGACAGCACCTTGCCCCGCTCGTCGATCAGGATGGCACGGCCGTTCAGCGCGCCAACATCAAGAACCGCGCGGGCCTCCGGTTCCATATAGATGGCCCCGCGGGCGTGTGTGGTCATGGAATAGAAATGCCCCGTGGCGAAGGTGACGTTCTCGCCCTCGCCCGTGGTGGCGACGTACTGGACGTCATCGCGTTTCAGCCCGGCCTGTGAAAGGCAATCCTCATACGCCTCTTCCGCCAACTGGAAGGGGTCGCGTTGGCGAATTCTGCGATCAGCGCGGCCAAGCCATTGATCCTTGCCGTTCTCGACCGAGAAAACGGTGGCCTTGACGACACCCGATCCGATATCGATACCTGCCGAAATAGTCATAATCGCCTCCCCTTCCCTCAGTTCATCACGGCGCGGTGCGCGAAGGTCGCGCCACCCAACGCCCCGGTGTAGATGGATTCCGGGTTGATGTTGATCGTTACGTCGCCATAGTTTTCCTGCACCAGCTTCCGCAGTTCCTTGGTCGCCGCCTCGTTCTTCGCAACGCCCCCTGTGAAGGTGAACTGGTCCTTGACCCCGCCTGCGCGCGACAGAATGGACATGGCGCGCAGGATGATCGCCCGATGAAGGCCAGCCAGGATATCCTCGCGCCGCTCGCCCAGGGCAAGCCGGTCGCGCAATTCGGCCCCGGCGAAAACCGTGCAGGTCGAATTTATCCGTGTTGTCTTCGTCGCCTTCATGGCCATGGGACCAAGTTCGTGCAGGCCCACGTTCATTTCGTCGGCGATGTAGCCGAGGTAACGCCCGCAACCCGCGGCGCAGCGATCGTTCATCTGGAAGTTCTCGACGATGCCTGCGGGATCGACCTGGATGCCCTTGGTGTCCTGTCCGCCGATATCCAGAACGGTTCGTGTCTCCGGATACATCACATGCGCACCCAGACCGTGGCAGAGGATTTCGGAACGGATATGCTCCTTGGGGAACGGCAGACGCACCCGGCCGTAGCCGGTGCCGACCAGGTAGGTTTCCTCCATCTCAATATCCAGCGCCTTGCGCAGCGCGGTTTCGGCATCCTTTTCGCTGACGTGCAGGTCATCGACGGCGGCGATGGCGCGATGAAGAGCCGCCATCAGCTGGCGCGAAACGGTCGAGTCATCCGGAATACGGTTTTCAACATCGATGATCGATTTATCATAGACGTTAAGCATGTGATCGAACTCGACCGAGGCCTCCTTGGCCACCGCCTCGCCGATATTCATGAAACGAGAGCCGGCGATATCGCGGAAGAAGTCGGATTTACGTTCGGCGCCGGGGGCATAGATCTCAATGGCCTCTTCCCCAATCCGGCGGAACACCTCGTCCAACGCCTCACCCAGCGCCTTTTTCTGATCGGCGAAACGTGGGTTGTCGAGAAAGCCGCTGCTGGTCTCGCGCAGGTCGGCCAGTTCGGTCAGGAACTGTTCAAGCCGGAAGTTCCGTTCCAGGTCTTCCAGAAGATGGTCGATATCGTCGCCGTCCTCGCCCAGTTGCTTGCGGAACAGGCTGAAGCGCGCGCCAACCTTCGCTTCCTGCTTGGTCACTTCGGCGGCGACATCGTAGTTGGAACGCGAGTTGGTGATCCCCTTGCCGAGGATTTCACGGTTCTCATCCATGAGCACCGCCTTGGTGGTCGTGGAGCCGAGGTCGATCCCTATGAAGGTCTTCATGCTACACACTCCCGATCAGGCGGCAGCGGCAGAGCCGCCACCCTTGCGCTTCTGGTCGACCATCTGGAAATAGCTTTCCAGACGGTTTTTCACGTTGGCGGCCGAGAAGTACCGCGGATCGACCAGATCCGTTTCGATGAAGGCGGCGGGCTTGCCCGTCCGTTCCTCGACCTCACGCATCATCATCAACTGCCCGGCCGAGAAGCTGTTGCAGCTTTTGATCGAATTGATCAGCAGGCCATCGGCCTCGTATTCCTCGATATAGCGGGCCAGCATGTCCACACGGGTCGGCAGATTGCGGTTCGTGTAACAGCCGAGGCAATAATCGGCGAGACTTTCCAGCGGGTTGTCCGGATCGTGACGGAATCCGTCGTAGTCATAGACGCCACCCACCTTGGTGTAGGAGCTGGAGACAACGACCGCACCCTCATCGTAGAACATCTTCCAGAAATCCCGGAACGAGGTCCAGTTGGGCGGCCCTTCGACCACAAGGCGGTATTTTTCTTCCTTCATCTCACCTTCAGGCGTAATCGGCCCCTTGCCTGCGGCGATGCGCTCTTCAACTTCCTTGCGCAGAAGCTGGTAGTACTCGATCGCGTCCTCGGTGCCACGGAATGCCGTGAAGATCGGGCCGATGTAATAGACCCCGCCGAAGTAGCAATCGACCGGCGAGGGTTTGTTCTTGGCGCTTTCCAGGACCCAGACCAGATCGTCCTCGGCCTTCGCCGAATTGCGCAGGTATTCACGCAGCCGATCGATGTCGAACTTCACGCCCGATGCCTGCTCCAGCGTCGGGATGACTTCTTCCTTCAACTGCTTGACCACATAGTCGCGCATGTTCGGGGTGATCTTGCCATCCGCCTCGTAAGGCACATGCAGCATGGTCGTGGGGCATTTGTATTCCTCACGCAGCAGTTCGAACCACTTCATGAAGGTGAAACAGCCCGTGTAGCTGAGCAGCAGGACGTCGGGCGCTGGCATCGGCTTGCCGTTCGGCGCGATGTTGCCCTTGCTCATCATGCCGATGTCGGCCTTGACGTAGGTGCAGACGTCTTCGGAATGGCCCGACCGTTCGGCATCCATGATCATGCCGCCGGATTTCTTGCGCATGCCGTTCTGGATGGCGTTGATCTCCGGCAGGTTGTTGGCCATGTCGAAGCACATGATCAGTTCGTTCAGGTTACCCGGAACAAACGTCGACGCCGTTTTGATGCCAAGTTCATGGGCACTGGTCAGCTTGTCGTAGTTGTTGGCGATCATTTCCTTCTGCTTGAGCATTGAAGGTTCCTTGATCACCTCTGATTTGGCTTCCGCGCTCATGATGCTTCGCTCCACAGTTTGATGGAATCGGCGAATGTTCCGGCTTGCTCGCGGATCGGCTGCATCTGCCCCGAATTTTCCGCGTACTTGAACGAGATATAGGGAACCCCTGCTTCCTTGAGCCGCCCGGCCAGCATGGGCCGATCAAGCAGCGCGGGATCGCAGAAGCTTGGCGCGGCAAAGATCACGCCTTCGGCGCGGCGATCCTTGACCTTCTGGACCAGCCAGCGGCCCTTTTTCTCGCCGTCGGGTTCGTACTTGGCCGCCGTGTCTTCGGAATGGTGAATGAAGGCAGTGGCCAGATTGGCGATGGGATCGCCGCTTGTCGGCACGTCTTCCAGCAGCCAGCGGTTGACCAGCATGAAATCGTCATCGACGACATAACACCCGGCCATTTCGATGGACTTCACCATATTGAGCGGCGGCTGCTCGCAGAACGAACCGTTCAGCACGATGCGGCAGTTATCGCGAAGCGGACGGTCCTCAGCCTTGGCGGCATCCAGATAGTCCTGCATCATCTGGGTGTGTTCCTCGACCGGCAGAACCATGCCCGCACGCATGAGCAGATAGACCTCCCACGACGGGGCCTTCCACGGGGTTTCCGAGCGGAAGTCGTAGACCTCGTTCACCATGCGCCGGTTTTCATTGAAGACCGCGATGGAATTGTTGATGGCCTCGTCCGTGATCTTGCGGCCTGAAAGCCGCTCCAGCCCTTCGCGGAACTCACGCATCTCGTTGGCGTAGAAGGTGCCGCCGATGCCGTCCTTGAAATTCTGCGGAACATCGAAGTACCGAACGTACTTGTCCTTGAACATCATCTGCCAGATGCCCGAGAGGTTACGGATCACGTCGCAGATGCTGGGGAACAGCATGCCGTCAACGAAATCCAGACGTTTGGTCACCGCAAGTTCAATGGTTGAACGGGGAATGCGGCAGATGTAGCTCTGGTAATAGGCGTCGCCGTGGATCACTTCCATGTCGGCGCCGCCGCCAAGGATGCCGAGCGGCAGCATACCCGCGGCATGGATGATCTCACGCGGGACATAAACCGGCATGTAGCCGATGACCTTGCGGCCGGGCTCTGCTTCCTTCCATTTCCGCGATTCGGTGAAGTCGATATCATCGAACAGCACCTGACAGCGGTCTGTGATTTCCTGGACGGTTTTTGCCATAGTCCGCTCCTGTTTCCTCAGCGGTTTTCCCACTGGGCGGGGCGCTTCTCGAGAAAGGCATTCAACCCCTCGACCGCATCCCTGGTTTTCATCAGTCCTTCCAGATAAAGCTTCTCGACGGCGTCCAGACGGGCGCAAACTGTCGATATGTACTCGGCGCGCGCTGCTTGCTGGGCGAAACGCAGAACCGATGCGCTGTGCGGCGCAAGATTGGCGTCGAAATAGGTCAGCGCGGCGGCTTCCGGATCGTCGTCGACACGATCAACCAGACCGATGCGCAGGGCTTCGTCCGCACCGGCGCTACGGCCGGAGAACAGAAGATCCTCGGCCCGCGACTGCCCCGTACGCGGCGGCATCAGACAACTGGCCGCCGGGGCGAAAACGCCCACCTTGATTTCCGGCTGGCCGAGCATGGCGTCGGGGGCGGCGAAAATCATCGAACCCGCCATCGCCACTTCCAGACCACCGCCAAGACACTGGCCGCGAACGGCCACCATCACCGGCACCGGAAACCGAACCATACGCTTGATCAACGCGTGCAGGGCCGCCAGCATGTCGGCGCACTGGTCGGGAAGGTGTTCCGCGACACTGGCGCCGAAACTGAAGTGCGGGCCTTCATGATCAAGCAGAACACCCGAAAGACCCGCGTTGTCCACATGGGCGGCAAAGGCTGCATCAAGCGCGGCGATCATCTCCGCATCAATGATGTTGGCCTTTGGCCGGGCGAGGCGGAGACGGAGAAGTTTTCCGTCCCGCTCGATCCATGTCTTCAGTGGCGTATCGCTCATTGCTGAACAGTCCTACTTCTTCTTTGTCTTGGCAGGGGCGCGCTTGGGCGCCGCCTTTTTCGGCCTGGCCTTGGGACGGGTCTTGGCCTTGGCCTTCGGCATCAGGCTTTCGATCAGGTCGTCGCTCCACGGTGTACCCTTGGCCAGCGCCTGGCGAAGCATCACGAAGTCGATCTCGCGGCCGGTTTCCTTATCGCCCTCGTTGAAGGCGCGGAAGCCGGTGCGAGCTTCGTTCATCATGTTCAAAGCCAGCCACGAACGATTTTGCTCCTTGTTGCGATTCCAGGCCTCAAGCTTCGGCTTGCGCAGTTCCTCAAGGCTCTTGGTCATGCATTCGGGGAAGGTTTCGATCAGCTTGGAACACAGTTCCTCAACCTTCTGATCCAGCAGGCTGAGGTCAACCTCGCCCTGACGGATCATCTCGCGGCCTTCCTTCATCGCCGCGCCGGTCTTGAATTCGCCATGTACGATGCGACCATATTCGTCAAACATCGTGTCGGTAACGACGGTCGGGTTGGGAACGAACTTGCCGTCGATTTTAAGCGCCGGAACAATGCTCGTGCAGATGCCCAGACGATAGGCCTTGTGCGCCGAAAACGGCTCACACAGGGTTCCCGAAATCATCGCCTGCTCGCAGCCAATCATCACCGGCAGGAAATCGGTGGAACCGCCGATGGCCGCCGAACCATGCTTGGGTCCGGCCTGTCCGAAATTACCCAGGTCCTGCGCCACGGTGAAATCGCAGGCCATGCCGATTTCCTGACCGCCAGCGATACGCATACCGTTGACCCGGCAGATCACCGGCTTGTCACAGCCCAGAATGGACGAGACCATGTCGTTGAAAAGACGCATGTACTGCCGGTATTCCTGCGGATTGCCCGCATAGTACTCGGCATATTCCTTGGTGTTTCCGCCCGTACAGAAAGCCTTGGTTCCCACAGCGGTGAACACCACCGCGTTGACTTCGCGATCCATCGACGCACGGCGGAAGGCAAGGATCGTCGCCTTCGCCATGTCGGTCGTATAGCTGTTGAACTGCTTGGGATTGTTGAAAATGATCCAGGCGTTGTAGAGGCCGCGCGCAATTTTGCCCGAACGGTCACGTGCTGGCCGTTTTTCATACAGCACCATGCCGTTCGAGATTTTCTCGACCTCGTCACTGACCAGATTGTGGTCGATCAGGTGCTTCGGCTTGGTCTTGGTGATCACTTGTTGTGTTGTCGGCATGGCGCCCTCTTGTTTCCCCTGTTTTGGTTTGTCTAACCTGTGCGACAGGCTCCCTTTCTAGGGAACCAAAATCGCGCGCTTCTTCATGCGATGGTCGTGCACCGCTTCAAAAATTTCATTGATCTGATCCAGTGGCTTCTGCTCGACGAAGGGAAGAAGCCTGATCTTTCCATCAAGCACCAGATCAAGCGCACCTGGGTAAAGATCCGGCGGGCAACCCCAGTTGCCGAGCGCACGGGCATGGAAGGCCATCAGGTTCGAAAGCCGTACTTCCACCTTGTCCATGGTGAACCCAACGACGCTCAGGGTCGCGCCGTGCACCATCAGGCCGTAGGCCGATTCCTGCCCTGCAGCCGAACCCGAACATTCGAAAATAAACCATTCGGTCGTAGGCAATCCGCGCTCATTGGCGAAAGCGGCGATCGCTTTCTTGAGATCGCGTCCACTGATTTCACGGGCGTTGAAGGTCCTGGCCGCGCCATATTCGGACACGGCGTCCAGCTTTTCCTGATCGATATCGATGGCGACAACGGTCGCGCCAAAGGCGGCGGCCATCTGCACGCAATATCCACCGACCCCGCCAACCCCGATCACGATCGCCAGAAAGCCGGGCTTCACACCGGCCTGGACAACCGCCTGATAGGGTGTCGTCACTGCGTCGGCGACAACGGAAAGATCCGCCAGCGTCATCCCCGCCTTGGCGAGGCGGTCTTCGTCCACCGGGCAAAGGCCAAGGGCCGGAACCACGATATGGCTGGCGAACCCGCCCTGAATATCGTTACCGGGCATTTTCTGGCTGCGGCAGATGGTCCCCTTGCCCCGTTTGCACAGGTCGCATTCCCCGCAGGGCATGACCGCGGGAACGACCACGGCCTTGCCGATCCATTCCTTCGCCGCGCCACCGCTGGCGACGACGCGACCGCTGATTTCATGGCCGAGTGTCAGGGGGAGGTGATGATTGGTGCGCACACCGTCGTAATAGTAACCAAGGTCTGTATGGCAGACGCCGCATCCGGAGATTTCAACAACCACTTCATCGGCGGCGGGTTCAGGGATGTCAAAATCCTCACGAACCATCGGCTGGCCCACTGCGGTCATCATCCAGCGATATCCGGTTGCCGTCATGGCGGTCTGCCTCCCACATTCCTCGATTCGCGCACGAAGCGCTGTATTTGAATTCCTGCGTTTTTCGCCGCTTTTCCCGCCCGACCTTCTGCGTTGACGGCGGCACCTCGCAGGTTTTATTATGTATTTCAGTACCACAATACCGTTTTTCCTGTCAACATACCCGCAACCACAGCAGGGGCATAAAAAAATGCCTCGCGGAACAGCGGAAAAGGCAAATCGTCCGAGGGGCGCAGGGGATCGCGATGAGCAGGCAACACGATGTCATTTTGCCCGAAGGCTGGGCCAAGCCCGTCGGCTATGCAAACGGCATTCTGGCGCAACCCGGACGCACACTTTTCATCGCAGGGCAGGTCGGCTGGGATGCGCAGCAGCACTTCCACAGTGACAAACTGCCGCCGCAATTCGATCAGGCGCTGGAGAACCTTTTAGCCGTACTGACGGCGGCGGGCGGGAAACCGGAACATATCTGCCGGATTACGGCGTTCTGCACGGACAAACCGGCCTACCTGGCCGCAAGGAAAGAGCTTGGCGCCATCTGGGCGCTGCGCATGGGCCGGCATTATCCGGCCATGAGCATGATTTTCGTGGCCGATTTGCTGGACGCACCGGGCATGATCGAGTTAGAAGCAACCGCCGTCATTCCGACATAACGCGGGCAACGCAACGTTTATCGAGAGGGAGAGAAAGACCCATGGCATCGAAAGTGGAATTCAATTGGGAGGATCCGTTCCTCATCGAAGACCAGTTGGACGAGGACGAGCGCCTGGTGCGCGACACCGCCCGCGGATACGCCCAGGAAAAACTTATGCCGCGCATTCTTGAGGCGAACAGGAAAGAACACTTCGATCGCGATATCATGTCCGAGATGGGTGCAATGGGCCTGCTTGGCTCCACCCTCCCCGAGGAATATGGCTGCGCCGGCGTCAACCACGTTTGCTATGGCCTGGCGGCACGGGAAGTCGAGCGCGTCGATTCCGGGTACCGTTCCGCCATGAGCGTCCAGTCCTCCCTCGTCATGTATCCGATCTATGCCTATGGATCCGAGGAACAGCGCAAAAAGTACCTGCCGAAACTTGCAACCGGCGAATGGGTCGGCTGTTTCGGCCTGACCGAACCGGATCACGGTTCCGATCCGGGCGGCATGAAGACGCGCGCCACCAAGGTGCAGGGTGGTTACGTCCTGACCGGCAGCAAGATGTGGATCAGCAATTCGCCCATCGCCGATGTCTTCGTGGTGTGGGCCAAGCTGGATGGCGTCATCCGCGGGTTCATCCTCGAAAAAGGCATGAAGGGCCTCTCGGCCCCCAAGATCGAGGGCAAGATGAGCCTCCGCGCCTCGATCACCGGGGAAATCGTCATGGACGAGGTCGAAATCCCGGAAGAGAACATCCTGCCGAATGTTTCCGGCCTTAAGGGGCCGTTCGGCTGCCTCAACAAGGCGCGTTACGGAATCGCCTGGGGCGTTATGGGTGCGGCGGAATTCACCTGGCATGCCGCACGGCAGTACACACTGGACCGCAAACAGTTCGGTCGCCCCCTCGCCGCCAACCAGATCATCCAGCTGAAGCTGGCCAACATGCAGACCGAGATCACCCTGGGCCTTCAGGCCTGCCTGCGCGTCGGTCGCCTGCTGGACGCAGAAAAGTGCGCGCCGGAGAACATCTCGTTGATCAAGCGCAACAACTGCGGCAAGGCGCTGGACATTGCGCGCATGGCCCGCGACATGCACGGCGGCAACGGCATTTCGGACGAGTTCCACGTCATCCGGCACATGGTCAACCTTGAAACGGTCAATACCTACGAAGGGACCCACGATGTCCACGCATTGATCCTGGGCCGGGCGCAGACCGGCATCCAGGCTTTCAGCTGTTAGGAAAGTCTTGTGTCAGCGGCCGGGCGGCGACTTGCGCCGCCCGGCCGCTGCGCTATCATGAAAAAACATGCCGCAACAGGGTTTCGAGTGATGGTGGATGACGAGCTGACCCCCGAGCAACAGAAGCGGGAAGACGCCTGGAACAGGGAATTCGGGCCCGATACCGACCTCAGGAAAAGGCGGATTTTCGGTCTTCTCGGCATCGCCGCGTTTATCGGATTTATCCTCTGGGTCGTCTATACGACCCCGAACTGACCACTGGCCCGGGCTTTCGGAAAGCGCAAAAAAATATGGCAAAAACGGAAATTGATCCCAAATGAAGGAAAGAGCCCTTGCCGCCCCCTTTGCGGCGCGTATGGAGAAAGGGACGGGACCAATGATGAAAACCTTTCACATCGAAGTCGACGGACGTGAGCTTCCGGTCGTTTACAACGAAGAAACGCTGGCCGGTTTCCGAACCCATCAGGCTGGCATTCTCGACCGGACGATCCGGTTTCTTTCGGACAAGGAGTTCGGGCGGGATTTCTACCTGACCCGAACAAACCGTCTTGGCGTCGTGGCCCCCCTTCTGTTCGATGCGATCGAAAACCATGACGGGACCATCGTACGCAATTTCGTTCTCTGGCTATTGACCCGTTTCCCGGAAATCGCCGGAATCGAAATCGAAGGCGAGGATGTGCAATTCATCTGGGACGAACCCGAAACGCCCGATGACGAAGACGAACGTCCGCTCTACCTGAATTGAGGGATGGACAGGCCGCCCCGTATGGCTTGACATTCCAGCGGATGGAACGTTTAGACCTTTGGCCTTCAGCCAATGCCAGGAGGCATAACGCCGTGCGCAACCTTTTCCTCGTTTCCTTCGCCCTGCTTCTTCTGTCAGCCATCCCCGTTCATGCGGAAGGGGCGCCCGAAGCGACCGTCTTCAAGGATCCGCAATGCGGATGCTGCGGCGAGTACGTCAAGCACCTGCGGGCGGCGAACTATCGCGTTACGGTGAAGAATATCGATGACATGGTGAACATCAAGCGCCTTGCCGGTGTGCCGGAAGAGCTGGAATCATGCCACACAACGGTGATCGACGGTTACGTCTTCGAAGGCCATGTACCGCTGGATGATGTTGCAAGGGTTCTTAAGGAAAAGCCGGATATCCCCGGCATCTCCCTTCCCGGCATGCCGACCGGGGTTCCCGGCATGCCCGGACCCAAGCCCGAACGCCTGACCGTCTACACACTGGAAAAGAACCCCAAACCATACAGCGTCCGCTGAATGTCGGTCGTTCAGCCTTTACCGAGAACACTTTCCACCAGCCGCACCCAATAGCTGGCGCCGACGGAAAGCGCATCATCGTTGAAGTCGAACCGGGGATTGTGAAGCATCGGGTCGCTTTCTGATCGCCCCGTGCCCAGCCAGGCGTAGGCCCCCGGCCTGTGTTGCAGCATGATGGGAAAGTCCTCCGCGCCCATGGAAGGAACAGGCGCGCGATCGACATTCCCGCCGCCAACCACCCGTTCGGCGGCAAGGGCCGCGACCTCCGCCTGTTCTGGATGATTGATCGTCGGCGGATAGCGTTTTTCATATCGCACCACCGCCGTCGCGCCGTGGGCAGCGCAGGTTCCCTCTACAATACGCCGTATCGCCGGTTCGATGGAATCACGCACATCCGGATTGAACGACCGGGTTGTGCCTCCGAGGGTCACGGTATCGGGGATGACGTTAAAGGCATCGCCGCCATGGATTTTCGTTACCGTCACAACCACCGCTTCCTGGGGGTCCGTTGCGCGGCTGGCGACGGTCTGCAAGGCTCCGACGATTGCCGAAGCGGCGACAATCGGGTCAACCCCCTGATGGGGCATCGCCGCGTGCGCGCCCTTGCCCGTCACCGTGATTTCAAAGATATCATAGGCGGCCATCATCGGGCCGGGGCCAACGGCCATCGTACCTAAAGGCGCCTGCGGCCAGTTGTGAAGGCCATACACCGCATCGACGGGAAATTTCTCGAAAAGGCCGTCGGCGACCATCCTGCCCGCGCCGCCCTCGTTTTCCTCGGCAGGCTGGAAGATGAAACGAACCGTTCCACCAATATCACGCTGGCCAGCAAGATACTTTGCCGCCCCCAGTAACATCGCGATGTGCCCGTCATGCCCACAGGCATGCATCTTCCCAGCACTTGTCGACCGATAGGGAAGATTGGTTTTCTCGTCGATATGCAGGGCATCAAGATCGGCGCGCAAGCCGATGATCGGGCCGTCGCCGTTTCCCAGTGTTCCCACCACACCCGTCCCGGCAAGGCCACGGTGGGTTTCGATGCCAAAAGCCTTCAGCATCTCTTCCACCCGCTCGGCTGTCCGGTATTCCTCGAACGCCGTTTCGGGATGCGCATGAATATCATGTCGCCATGCGGCCATCTCATCCCTCAGCGCCACGATCCCTTCAAGCAACTCCATGTTTCTTCATCCTTCGCATGTCACGACGATCCAAACATGCCATGAACGCCCGGGAAACACGACACCCCGATGGGGACGTTCCCGGCGATGCCTTGACGCCGGTTACTTCTTTTTTCATGCCGAACGTGGTAGTTCCTAACCCCATTGCGACGTATCGCGTCGCAGACCGGATATATGGACAAGGACGATGCCCACCATGAAACGTTTTTCCCTCCTTTTCGCTTTGTTTCTCGCGGTTGGCCTTGCGGGTTGTGATTCCGGCTCTTCCGAACTCGACAACCGTGTGAAGTGGTTCGCAGAACAGCCTTTTGAGGAAGGAACCGCGCGAAAGGCGGTTGAGGGATATTTCTACGTCGACAACTTCCGTTTTGATTCCATCACGTTAACCCCTGAAGGCGTCGTTACGATCGATTACGATGTCGGGCCTATCGTCGATGACAGAATGATGCTGCTACGTGCAGCGGCGGCGGGTTACGCCTATTCGCGCATCCTGTTCGCCAACCCGAAAATGACGCATCTGGTGCTAAACCAGTCGGGAACGCGGTCGATCCGCGAAAAGCCCGAACACATAAAGGCAATCACACTGGAAATGACGCGCGAGTTGGCGGACAGGGTCAACTGGCAGGAAATGGAGCGCGCCATAGCCATGGACAAGGAATTCGAACCCGCGCTCGAGGTTTTCTTCCTGAAGAATATTAACCCGGCGTTCGAGAGTATCCTGAGCCCAAAGCTCTATCTCCGCGCAGAGGAAAGCGCCGGAAACCCGGCCAACGTCAGGAAATAATGAGCAAACCCACCCTGCCCCAGGGCGCAACGATCGAAAACGGAATCTGGCTTCAGGTTCTGTCCTCGAACGAACGTGGCGCCGACTGGATGGCGGGGAGGCCAGCGCTGGTTCTGGATCGCGACGGTGTTGTCGTCGTAGAGGTCAATTATCTGGGACGGCCGGAAGACGCGCGCCTGATTCCGGGTGCCGCGGAACTCATCAAGGCCGCAAACAGCCGTAACATTCCGGTGGTGATCGTCACCAATCAGGCCGGGATTGCGCGGGGATACTATGACTGGGAAGCCTTCGCACAGGTGCAGGCGAAAGTGCTGGCCGACCTGTCCGACGCGGGCGCGAAAGTTGATGGCGTCTTCGCCTGTCCCTTTCACAAGGATGGAAAGCCGCCCTTCCAGCACCCCGATCATCCCGCCCGCAAACCCAACCCGGGGATGCTTCTGGCGGCAAGGGAGCTTATGGGAATCGCGCTCGAAAGATCATGGATCGTTGGTGATCGCGCCTCGGACCTGAAGGCCGGGCGCAATGCGGGCCTGGCGGGCGGAATTCACGTGATGACTGGACATGGGTCGGACGAAGGGGAACGCGACAAGGCCATGGCCACGGCCGAAGACGGCTTTATCGTCCACTCGGTCGCCAGCATAGCGGATGCAGGGGCGTTTATTCCCCTGTTTGATCCATCCTGAAATCTGCAATAAAGGGGAAAGGCGCGCCGTTCCTCAGAATTCGCCGTAACGGATATAATCCGCCCAGGTCCGCTCGACCCGCTTCAACACCTTGATGGAATTCTCGATATCTTCGGCGGTGACGCCGCGCTCTTCCATTTCGGCGGCAAGGCGCGCCTCCAGATCCTTGACCCTGGCGCAGAGGTCAATGGCCTTTTGTGTCAGCTTGATGCGCACTGAACGGCGATCATGCTCCGAACGTTCATGCTCGATAAGCCCGGCCTCGGCCATTTTCTTGATGTTGTAGGAAACGTTGGAACCCTGGTAGTAGCCGCGCTCCACCAGATCGCGAATGATGATCTCATCCCCGCCAATATTGGCGAGCAACAGGGCCTGAACCGCGTTGACATCCTTGATGTCGAGACGAACGAGTTCCGCACGCAATACATCGAGAAAACGTCGGTGCATGCGTTCGATATGACGGGTTAGTTCCAGATATTCCTTTTGCACGACCGGGTTTTTCCCTGTTGCCAGACTGTCGAACTATTGTAATTTGACTAGGCGTTTATATTCTTTTGCTGAAAAATCTGCAAGGGAAACCAATTGGTTAGACTTGCGCTTCTTTTTGTGCCCCTGAGTATTTACACAGGCCCGGAACGTTGAGCCTGAGCCTACGAACCAGAATTCGAAAAGGCAGGACTGTAATGCGACTCTCGTCACGATCGAACACGGACAACGCCAGAAAACGGATGACGCAGTGGTTGGTCCTGCCCCTGCTGCCATTGATCCTGTCCGCCTGCGAAGGAACGTTTCCCGCCTTCAACCAGCAACTCGGTAACGACGGGGAAAAACCTTCCCAGTCTGCGCAATTCATGCGCATAGCCGAGACAACGCGAAGCGGCGGCGACCTCGCATCGGCAGCGAATTTCTACCAGCGCGCCCATCTGGTCGACCTGCAGAATCCGGCCCCGCTGATCGCCATGGGCGAGACCCTGTTTGCGATGGATCGTCCCCATGAATCAGCGGAAGCCTATTACAAGGCCATCAATCTGGACGGGAAGAATGCAAATTCCCGTACCGGCTACGGCAACGTCCTGATCGCGCTGGGCAAGGCGGACGAAGCGATCGCCCAGTTCGAAGCCGCCCTGACAATCGCCCCCCTTATGGTCCGGGCCCACAACGGTCTGGGCGTCGCCCTTGACCTTGCCGGACGCCATGACGAAGCGAAGGCCCGCTATATCAAGGGGATGGAAATCGACCCGGACAACCTGTCGCTGCGCAACAACCTCGGCCTTTCCCTCGCCTTGAAGGGCGATTTCGACGAGGCCATCGGTACACTGGAAGCCGTAGCGGCCAATCCTGCGGCATCGGCGAGAAACCGCCTCAATCTGGCGCTTGTCTACGGATTGTCCGGCGCGTTTGAAAAAGCCGCCGCCGCAGCCGCGCGCGATCTGAACGCGAAGGAAATCGAAAGCAACCTGGCGATCTATCGGGCCCTTCGCGACATGCCGCAGGATGAGCGCAGCAAGGCCGTCCTTGGCCGTAGCGCCGTAGGACAATAAAAACCGACCTGAAGCGTCAGTTCATGTTCGCCGTGGTATCGAGAACCTGGATGATCGCCGGGCCAAGCAGCACGACGAAAAGGGCGGGCAGGATGAAGATGATCATCGGCACGGTCAGTGTCGCGGGCAGCTTGGCCGCTTTTTCCTCGGCCTTCAGCATGCGTTCCTCGCGGAATTCCGCGGCCAGAACACGCAGGCTCTGGGCCAGCGGCGTTCCATACTTTTCGGTCTGAAGCAGCGTATTGACCACACCGCGGATCGAGGCCATGTCGGTGCGCGCGTTCAGGTTCGCCAACGCTTCCTTGCGATCCGGCAGGAAGCCGAGTTCAACCGCGCAAAGGCCCAGTTCATCTGAAATTTCCGGCACCGAACGCGATAGTTCGCTCGAAACGCGCTTGAGCGCCGCATCGACGCTTAGCCCCGCCTCGGCGCAAATGACAAGAAGATCAAGCGCGTCTGGAAGGCCGCGCTGAAGCGCAAGCTGCCTTTTTGACCGCGCGTTGCTGATGAAAATTTCGGGCGCATAGGCCCCAATGACGACAGCACCGAGAGAGATCAGGGCGCGCATGCCCGTCGAGAAATCATAGGACTTCATGACAAACAGAACGAAAACGGCAAGGCCGCCGAAAACGAAGGGCATAACCAGCTTGGTGAACAGATAGACGACCATCGCATCCTTGTTCCGCCATCCGGCCTGCGCCAGCCTCAGCGTCATCTTGTCGGCCTGGGCCGAACGCAACAGGTTCAGTTTGTTTACGACCTGGCGCATGGCGGTCAACGCGCCGTCGGACCTTTCCTTGCGGCGCCTCGGGGCAAGCATGCCGGCGCGCAGGGCTTCCTGCTGGCGTACGATCGACTTGATCCGCCCCCCCATGGGGTCGCGGGCGATCAGGCCATTCCAGACAGCGAAAACCGAAACGAAGGCCGCCAGACCAACAAGGATTGTCAGGGCGTCCTCTGCGGACATTCCGGGGGGCAGAAGATCGTTGAAGGTCATATATCAAACCTCACCATCTTCGACATGACACCGACCCCCATCATCACGCTGATCAGGGCAACCCCGGCGAACAGCAGGCCACGATCATCGGTGAACAGGACGATGATGTAGTCGGGGCTGACCGCGAACAGCAGGCCGATCATGATGAAAGGCAGAGAGCCGAGGATCGTGGCGCTGGCCCTGGCCTCCGATGCCATTGCCTTGATCTTCAGCTTCATCTGCTGGCGCTTGCGCAGGATGTCGGACAGGTTGCCCAGCGTTTCGCCAAGGTTGCCGCCCGTTTCGCTCTGCACCACAAGGCTGATGACGAAGAATTTGAATTCCGGAATATCGAGGCGGGCTGCTGTTGCCCACAAGGCTTCTTCAAGGGTTGCGCCGAGGCGGATCTGGTCGGCGATTCCGCGGAATTCTTCCCCCACCGGGCTGGCCATTTCCCTGCCAGCGACATTGATCCCCTCAATAACCGGCAGGCCGGATTTTACGCCACGGACAAGAAGGTCGATGGCGTCGGGAAACAGTTTGACGAATTTTGCCCTGCGCCGGGAAATCATCATGCCGACGATCATATGGGGCAAACCTGCCCCTGCGGCCACACCGCCGAGCAGTCCAACGCCCAGTGACATATGAAAAACCGTCGTCGCGACGCCAGCCACAAAGCAGCCCAGGCCAAGGCAAATCACCGCATAAAGGCCGATCCCGATCCTTTTGCCCGTCCGCTCCAGCCGTTCGGACAACAGGCCCGGCCGGGGCATGAACCTGCGGACCAGCTTGTCCAGCGTCGGGTTGGCGGTCATCTCCTGGCGCTTCACGCTGCCGGAAGGCTTTCCTCTCTCATCCGATGAGGCAAGGTTGTTGGAGAGCCTGTCGCTGATTTTTTCGGCGCGCTTGTTCAGGCGCTTGCGATCCCTGTTTCCCAGAACGGCGAAAAGGATTGCGCCCACCGCCAGCGTAACGCCAACAAAGATCGTGATGACGACAGGGTCCATCGTCGTTTCCTACTCGTTCATCGCTTCCATGAGGGCGCGGCCAAGTCCGAAATATTCGGCACGCTCATGGAACTTGGGCCTGAGGCCGGAACTTCGGAATTCGCCCGTCAGCTTTCCAGCGGCATCCTCGCCGGTGAACTGGAAGGTGAATAGATCCTGCGTGGTGATGATCTCACCCTCCATGCCCGCAACCTCGGTGATCGCGGTGACACGGCGGCCACCGTCGCGCATGCGCGAGACCTGAACGATCAGATCAAGCGCCGCGGCGATCTGCTGGCGGACGGCTTCGTTCGGCAGCTTCACGCCGGACATGGCCACCATGTTTTCCAGACGCGTCAATGCCTCTCGCGGGCGGTTGGCGTGAAGGGTTCCCAGGCTTCCGTCATGACCGGTGTTCATGGCCTGCAACATGTCGAGCGCTTCACCGGCGCGAATTTCGCCAAGGATGATGCGGTCGGGACGCATGCGCAGGGCGTTCTTGACGAGGTCACGCTGGGTAATCTCACCCACGCCTTCCAGGTTGGCCGGACGGGTTTCAAGGCGCACGACGTGGGGTTGCTGCAATTGCAGTTCGGCCGCGTCTTCGATGGTGACGACACGTTCGCCCTCGTCAATCATCTGCGAGAGGGCATTCAGCATCGTCGTCTTGCCCGAACCCGTTCCGCCGGAAATCAGGATGTTCAGGCGGCAACGGGCTGCGATCTTGAGAACCTTGGCCATGGCCGGAGAAACACTGCCCTTTTCGGCATAGTCATCGAGCGTGAACTTGACCTTGGAAAACTTTCGGATCGAGACGCTGGCGCCATCAATCGCCAGGGGGGGAATGATGATATTGACGCGCGAACCGTCCTCCAGCCGGGCGTCGACCAGCGGTGTCGATTCATCGACGCGGCGACCGATCCGCGAAACGATACGGGTGCAGATGTTCAAAAGATGCTGGTTGTCGCGAAACTTGATATCGGTGAGGCGCAGCTTGCCGCCTTTTTCCACGTAAACCTGATTGGGGCCGTTGATCATGATGTCCGCAACGCCGTCGTCGGCAAGCAACGGTTCAAGCGGCCCAAGGCCGAGCATGTCATTGAGTAACCTGGTGATCAGATCCCTCTGTTCGAGAAGATTGAGCTGCATCTTCTCCTCGGCCAGAATCTCCGAAACGATTTCGGTCAACTGCTCTGCCAGTTCCTCGCGCGGCATCTCGCTGGCCTTGGCGACGTCAAGGCGCTGCATGAGAACGGGCTGCAGGATGGCTTTCGCCTGTTCGACGATGGATTCGGCCTGACCACTTGAAACCGTCGCCAGCTTCACCTTCGCTTCCGCCAGATAAAGGTTGATGGTGACCGTGATCCCGTCGCGCTTCTGGTGGCCGTCAAGAACACCACCCGCGGCGCGGACAGCCTCCATCAGAATCTCGCCGACGCGTGTGGCGAGTTCACCGCGCGGCATTTCCATCGCCTGAGCATAGGGGATGCGCTCTCGCAGGATTTCCATGGTTCCGTCGACAGCCATTTCCAGCAACCGTTCGGCGTCTGGAACTTTTTCCACCCGTTTTGCCGGCTTCAGAAAATTTTCGGCTTCGCTATGTTCGGTTGATGGCGCAGAGGAAAGCGCAGGGGCATCGGTGGCATCCCCGGCATGGGGACCGGAACCATCGGGGCCGGTAACGTCCTGAACGGGGGGCAGCTTTCCCGTCTTCGACGTCGTCAGGGTCGGGTTATTGCGTTTCCCGAACATCGCCTTGCTCATTTCCTGAACAGCCGCTTCAGAAGCGAGGGTTGTTCTTCCTCCGCCTTTCCTCCAGACATCTGGCCGACAAGGTCGCGAAGGGCTGTAACGAACTTGCCGCTTTTTGCAACCGCCGCTGCGGACGTGCCTTCGCTGACGCTTTTGGCTAGCGGCTTGATATCATTGGGAATCACGTGATTGACGGGACGCTTGATGCCGTGTTCGAAATCCTTTTGCGACATCTCAAGATCAGGAGAAAACCCTGCGCGATTAACCACGATCGCGACCTGCCCCTTGGCCTTGATGTCGTTGATCAGCGATGAAAGCCGCAAAGTATCGCGCATGCCCGCCAGCGTGAAATCCGAAACCACGGCAATCACCTCCGCCTCGGTCAGCACCGAAGGGCAACTGGGCAAGAGGCTGCGAGGCAGTTCGATCAGCACAACATCAAAATTACTGCGCAGCTTTTCGATCAGCAGGTCGACCGCGCCGGAATTGAAGCGAAGCGGCTGATCCAGCGAGGCTTCGGTCGCAAGGACGGCCAGATTTTCACTTTCCCTGACCAGGGCGCGTTCAAGAAACAGACTGTCGATCCGCGCGGGGTTTTCCAGCGCCTCGCGAAATCCACGCCCCGGCTCAAGATCGAAAGCCAGCGCGACGGTGCCGAAATAGAGGTCCATATCAACCAGTGCGACACGAAGCCCCTGTTCGTGCGCCATCATCCACGCGGCATTCACCGCGATCGAACTGGCCCCAACGCCCCCACGTGCGCCGATGGTGACAACCAGTCGTCCATCAAGAGATTCCGACTCTTCCACATCTGCAATGTTTTCGGGTTCGGCCGTCGCGCGCTTGAAGGCGGCGAGAAGGGTTCCGACACCAAGCGGCTTCAGCAGGTAATCGTCAACGCCGACATCCACAAGACCACGATAAAGTTCAACGTCATTGACGGAGCCAATGGTGATGACCCGTGTTCCGGCGTCGCAAACCTCGGCCAGGGAAACGACGCCCTCGATCGGATCGGCGGAACCGGAAACATCCAGAAGCAGAATATTGGGGGTTGGAACATCCGTCAGGGCGCGCTTGGCGTCCTGCAACCCGCCAACCAGAACCTGCCCCGGGTTCCAGCCGAATTGGGTCGCCGCTTCGGCAACAACCTTGCGGCAGACATCGTCGGCCACAAAGGCCAGAAACGGATCACGCGGGCTCTCATTCATGTTTCGACGTTTGCCCCAACATTTTTGCTATTCACTCTTCTTCTCGAACGCCCCTGCATTGATGACGGCGGGGTCCTTTGTCTTTCCGGCGCGATATTGGCTGACTGCGCGCGCCGATACTTCTGCATCAACTGGTCCTTCCGGCGTTCCGGCGACCAGATCGCGCGGGTTCGCCACCATCATGCCGAGGTTCGAAGCCGTCGCGCAGCCAAAGTTGCTGAGCGGCTGGTTGGAGAATATGTGTGCAGGGTTATCGGACCAGTCCGGACATGCCGGAATGTTGGCGACATAGCGGCGCACGGTAACCTTGACCGCATTTCCCCCGGGAGCGGGAATGCCAGATTCCGCCTTGACCATGAAGGCCTTGATCCCTTGTTTACCAAGATACGCCTGCACCGCTTCCATGCGGCTGACACCAAGGCGCTCCGGCGCCCCGGAAAGAAGAACCTGATCGCCATAGCCGGGGGCGACGTTGCCCAGCCAGCCAGAAAGCCTTTCGGCCTCATCCGCTTTCAACGTTCCGGTTCCGGGCATAAAGGCGACGTCGATGTCGTAGTTGACGGCCTGAACCTGCGGCCGTTTTTCCACGTACGCGTTTTTCCAGTCCTCGATCGGCATGCCACTCTGCTGCAGAGCCGCGGGATTCTGGCATGCGCCGAGCACGATGACGGAGCCAACGACAAAGGCGCGTATGCCTATCGCTTTTGAAAGGTTCCCGCGTCCGTTCAT
>JAPHTL010000144.1 GCA_026193355.1 Rhodospirillales bacterium | reverse complement strand
TCACAAGCTAAAATGTTTCAATCAATTGAAATGTATAGAGTCGTTATTCTGACGTAACCCAAGATGTATACCAGATTGTATCCCAGCTTTCCCTTCGGAGAGGCTCAGTTGATTTTCTCGGAGAGTTCAGCGCCATCTCGGCGGTTTCATGCCCCGTGACAGTCGCTACTGCTGGGCAGCCGCAACCGGGTTCGTGGAGGATGGTAGCGGCAGTATGGCGGAGTTTCGTGCGTCTTATATTTGGCGGTGTCCCCCGCTTGCCTGTCGATCGATTGAGCTCTTTATTCGTGCCGTAGCGCCTCGATGGGGTCAAGCCTGGCTGCCTGACGGGCGGGGAAGTATCCGAAGACAATCCCCACCATTGCCGAAAAGCCAAAGGCCAGAAGCACGATGTCTGGCCCCAGCACCAGAGGAACGGCGAGTATGCGCGCACCAGCCGCCGACGCGGCAATTCCAAGGACAATACCAGCGACGCCGCCTGCCGAGGAGAGGACGACAGCTTCGACCAGAAACTGAAGGAGGATATCCCGCTCCCGGGCACCAATAGCCATTCTGATTCCGATCTCGCGTGTCCGCTCGATCACCGAAACCAGCATGATGTTCATGATGCCAATGCCGCCGACCAGAAGGCTGACGGCCGCCACCGCGCCGAGCAACGCCGTCATTGTCCGCGTCGTGCTGGTCACCCGGGCGACAACCTCCTTCATATCGCGTACGAAAAAATCGTCTTCCTTTGGAGGTGATGTGCGGCGGCGCTGGCGCATGAGGGATTCAATATCGCCCTTTACCCTGTGGGCGATCTCGCCACGTTCCGCCGAAACAAAAATGATATCGACATCCTGATTGCCAGCGAGCCTCCTTTGGAAGGTTTTCAACGGTATTAGAATGGCATCGTCCTGGTCGCTGCCAAATGGAGACGCGCCCTTGGCGGCGAGAACGCCGATCACCTGGCAGGAAATCTTTTCGATACGAACGGCCTCTCCCAGAGAATCTTTCGAGCCGAACAGCTCCTTGCGGACCGTTTCCCCCAGGATGCATGCCGGACGGCCGCCACGCAGTTCATCATCCGTAAAGGTGCGGCCCTTGGCGATCTCCCAGTTTCGGGTCGGGAAAAAAGCGTTATCGGTTCCCGTGACAGATGTGTTCCAGTTGCTGTTGGCATAAACAGCCAATGCCCCCTTGGTCGCCGCCGGCGCCACTGCCGCAACCCCCGTCACTTCGTTGGCAATAGCGACGGCATCAGCCAATTTCAGAGATTTGGAAGGCGCGCGTACGCCGCCCGGGCCGCGATAACGCGCGCCGGGCCTGACCTGAAGCAGATTGCTGCCCAAACTGGCGATTTCCGCCGCCACTTGCGCCGTGGCGCCACGCCCGACAGTGACCATGGTAATAACCGCCGAAACGCCGATGATGATGCCAAGCATCGTCAGGGTCGAACGCATCTTGTTGCGTCCGATCTCTCTCAAGGCCAGCAAAAGGGCATTCCACAGCATCAGGCGACCCCTGCCTGTTGCCGGTCGGATTCTACCGCACCGTCCACGAAATTGACAACTCGCCGAGCGTAGGCCGCCATGTCGGGCTCATGGGTAACCATGACCACCGTCAGTCCCTTTTCACGGTTCAGTTCCGACAGAAACCGCATGAATTCATGGCTGCGTGTGCTGTCGAGGTTTCCGGTAGGCTCATCCGCCAGCAAAACAGCCGGATTGGCGACGATGGCGCGGGCGATGGCCACCCGCTGTTGCTGACCGCCGGACAACTCGCTCGGCGTATGCGCCTCACGACCGGCAAGGCCAACTGTTTCCAGGGCCTTTCCGGCAAGGACTCGCCGCTCAGCGGGCGGCAGGCCAAGGTAGACCAACGGCAATTCCACGTTCTCGCGGGCCGAGGTGCGGTCAAGCAGGTTGAATCCCTGAAAGACGAACCCCAGATATTTGCGCCGCAAGAGGGCCCGCTGGTCCCGCGTCAGCCTGTCGACCTCAGCGCCCCGGAAGAAATAGGATCCGCTGGTCGGGCTGTCGAGGCATCCGATGATGTTCATGCAGGTCGATTTTCCGGAACCACTGGACCCCATGACGGCCACGAATTCACCCTGACGGATGGTCAGATCCACACCTCGCAATGCTGTCACGGCCGACTCGTCGCGACCGTAGATTTTGCTGACGGACGCAAGTTGGATAATCGTGGATAAACTGTCGTCGTCACCAAATGATTCCGGGCCGCCCGTCATCTGTCCGATCCGACCACATCGATCAGCAGTTCCATACCCGCTTCGATTTCCCCTTCGAGAATTTCGGTCACGCGCCCGTCCGTCATACCGGAAACGATAGGTATCGCGGCCGGTTTGCCGTCCCGCATGATCCAGACTTTGCTCTTCCCCCCGGAATCGGATTTTGGCCCACCGTTCTTTTTCACGGGTGCGCGACGGGGGTGCCAAGGCATGCTACCCGCCAGCATGCTGGCGCCTTGCCTGTCGGCCTTCGATACTTTGTTTGGATCGGGAGGCGTGAACCGCAAGGCGGCGTTGGGAACCAGCAGGGCGTCCTTTACCCGCCTGGTCACAATATCCGCCGTGGCGGTCATGCCCGGCCGAAGGTAGAGATCGGTATTATCAACGCTCAACAATGCCTTGTACGTAACAACGCCGTCCACGCGTTGGGGAGCATAACGCAACTGCTTGATTTGCGCGGGAAACGTCTTGTCCGGATAGGCATCAACCGTGAACCGCGCTCGCTGTCCCTCCAGCACCCGGCCCACATCAGCCTCGTCAACGTCGACATGGAGTTCCATGCGGCGCAGATCCTCGGCAATGGTAAACAGATCCGGAGACTGGAATGAGGCTGCGACCGTTTGCCCTGACTCGATATTTCGATTGAGAATGACGCCATCGATGGGCGAACGGATTGTTGCCTTTTGAATGTCCATCTCATCGGCGTCGAGGGTGGCAACGGCATGGTCGACCTGAGCCCTGGCTGCCGCAAGTTTCGCTTTCGACCTGAGAAAGGCGGCCCGAACCGTATCAAGCTTCTGCGGGGTGCACAGGCCTTGTGGCGACAGCTTCTTGCATCGATCAAATTCCCGTTCGAATTCGGTGAAGTTAGCCTGTTCCTCCTCCAGCTTCGCATTGGCCGCCCCCAGGTTGGCCCGGGCCTGCGCAACCCGTGTCTGGATCTGATCGGTATTGAGGCGCGCCAGAATCTGTCCGCGTTTCACCGTGTCATTGAAGTCGACATCCACCTGCGCGATGGTTCCCGACAGTTCGCTGCCAACGACGACCTGGTTGACCGGTTCCAGTGCTCCGGTCGCCGTCACCAGAATCGTCAGGCTTCCTCTCTTCGCCTCTTCAGTTCTAAAGCGGTAACCGCCACCGTCCGCCTTGCCGTACTGAAAATACGCACCGCCCCCTAGCGCGCCCAAAACGAGGAAAGCACCCAGCCACATCCAGGTCCGCTTCTTTCCGCCCGCATTGCCCTCGAGTTCCAGCGCTCGGGCGGCATCATCAGTTGTATTCATTTCCCTTGAACCTCACCCGAAACATTCATCGGCACTTCACGACAGCCGCGGAAGCAAGGCGAGTCCGGAAACCCACCATTGATTCCCGCTCAGGCTGGCAGCCCCCATGAGAAGAAGTTTTACGCCCATGATGATCAGAACCGAACTGCTGAGCTTTCGCATCAATTCCCGATGCTGTGGAATCACTCTTCGGATCTTCGCGGAAAACCAGCCCGCCGCCCCTCCGCCGATGTAGTAGAGCGGTGATGCCGAGGTGCCAATGCCGAACAACAGCGCCAGCACCCCTCCCGTCACAAACGATTTCGTCGTCGCGGCATAGAGAAGGACCGCGGAAAGGGGCAGGCACGGCATCAGGCTGCTTGCTACCCCCATACCCGCAACGTGCCTGAACGTTCGCCACCGTGTGGCGCTTTTTTCACTTCGCATCCCCACGGTACGGCATTGAGAGCGCTGCCGTTTCCAGACCATGCCCCCAATAGCAACAATCAGCAGGCCGCTGAACCCCATCATCAGGCCGGGGTTGATTTCTTCCAGAAGCACGCCGCCGATCAGTCCGGAGAAAGCGCCCAGCATGGTATAGGTGGCCACTTTCGAAACAACGAACAACGCTGTCGTGGAAAAGCCGCCCCTGAACCCGTCCTGTGTTCCGAAAACGTAGGGGCCGATCAAGGGAAGACAGGAAAAGCTGCACAGAGTCAGGCCATAGAAAAAACCCATGGTCAACACCCCCGCATGGATGCTTTCGAACCCTTTCAGGAGATCGAAATGAAGCAGCAGATCAGGGTCGGCCGTTTCATTCATGCCGATTGCGCTTCGATTTTGACGCCGGTTAGCCTTTCTTCCCTGGCGATCAGCGCCGCGCCAACAGCCGTCGTAACCTGCGGCACCTTGGGAGGAACATAAAGGTCCGTGACCAGTTCATCCTCCAGCGCCTTCTTCAATCCGCTGTTCAAGGCGGGTCCGCCATCGAAAAATACCGTTTCCTTCAAACCAACCCTTTTAACCATGCGGGCAATCCGATTGGCGATCGAGTAGTGCGCGCCGGCGATGATATC
The DNA here is from genome assembly GCA_026193355.1 of Rhodospirillales bacterium. Classification (GTDB taxonomy): domain Bacteria; phylum Pseudomonadota; class Alphaproteobacteria; order Rhodospirillales; family JAPHTL01; genus JAPHTL01. The sequence goes on along the minus strand of JAPHTL010000144.1, from coordinate 6,203 downwards.
CGCCTTCTCCTTGCGTCGCGCCAGAAGGGAGATGATCTCGGACTCGGCGAATACCGCACAGGTCGAATTGATCCGGATGGGCACGGTTGAGTGGAGGGAAATATCCCCCATTTCCGTAACGTTGATTTCCATGATCCGGCACAGGGTTTCCAGAAAACGTCCTGTGCCTGCCGCGCACTTGTCGTTCATGGCGAAATTCTTGGTGACTCCATGATCATCCAGGGCGATCACCTTGCTGTCCTGACCGCCGATATTGATGATGGTCCGAACGGTGATGCCGTCCTGTGCGCCGTACCAGGTCGCCCCTTTGACGTTGGCGCTAATCTCGCTGATGGTGGAGTTGGCGAACTTCACCAGGCGGCGGCCGTAGCCGGTCGATGTAATATACTGAATGGCGCCTTCCGCCAGCCCAAGCTCCCGCGACAGATCGGCGAGAATCTGTTGAGCGGTCTCTTCGCAATGTACGCCGGTCGGCGCCACCCTGTGGCCGAGAATCGCTTTATCATCGATCACCGCCACCTTGGTTGTCGCCGAACCGATATCAATGCCCGCATAGTAGGTCATACATTTTCCTTCAAATTGTGTTCACACACCCGGATGCATGACGCATTCATGTGTGGCGCTTGCCTTTCAGCGTTTCCATGAACGCCTCGATACGCGTTCTAAGCTGCTCCACGTCCTGGGGGCTGTAATCTGTTTCGATCTTGAGCATGGGAATTCCGTTGTCCTGCAGCAGTGTTTCCACGAGCTTCGTTTCAAGGTCATAAGGGTGGCATCCCTTCAGGGTGTGATAGATCACACCTTCAATCCGGTAGTCTTCAACCAACTGCAACAAGCGATCGCATCTGTCGACGGTATTAGAGAAAATCGGACAGGAACAGGGCAGCAGATAACGGTCAGCGATAGCGTGCAGCATGTCGCTCATCAAGCCTTCATCCACGGCGACCTTGTCGTGCAGATAACGGTTGGATGTACAGAATTCGTCGGCCGCCAAAACACCGCCCAGCTCTTCAATCACGGTGGGAATTTTCCAGTTCGGAAAGACCATGGGCGAACCGGTCAGCATCAGACGGGCCGCCAGGGGGTTGGCCACGTTCACCTTGTCGCGGACACGTTCCTCCAGTTCGTCATTAAGCCGAGCCATCGCCGCCGTCCAGCTTTCGACATGGTCATAGAAATAGGCGTTCAACACCTCAAGCGCGTCGCGACCATGGATCACCGTCGTATCCGCCTTGCGGATTTCATGGAAGCGGTCGAACTGCACCTGGGCCTTCTGAATCATCCGGATTGCCTCGCGCATCCTGCGGCGCGTGATTCTCGTCCCTGTGACTTTCTCAACCCTGGTTTTGAAATCCTTGATCTGGTTTAGCCACATTTCACGGGAAGCTTCCGATTCCTTGACTCGGGGCATGTCCAGCATCAGGACGGGGACATGTGCCTCGATGAAGTTCCCCATCTTTGTTTTCCAGTCGCAACTGGCGGGGATAACCACCAGGTCGCAATCCTGGTAGAACGAGAGAACCGGCAAGGTCGAAAAACCGACTTCGGACTTGACCATCGGACAAGCCACATCGGGCAGGTAATCCTCGCCCACTTCGACGCTATCGTAGGACCCGGCGCACAACCGCACGGGTTGCGCCCCTGCGGCGTAGATGATTTCCTCGGGAACGAACAAACAGTAGGTGCCGATGATCTTCCGGCCCTTTTCCTTGGGAACGGCTCCCACTCCGCCTTCGGCGAAGGTTTTGAAAATGCGATCGAAGTAGGCCATCGCCTTCGGGCGGCTTCGGTCCTCTTCGATCTGATCGAAGATTTCCCGCACCGTCATGGCCAGGTTGACCTTGACCTTGTTGGCCAGCCTCTGACGTTTTTCCTCTGCGTCCATGTTCGTTATGCTCCGTTCGCGGTTTTATCGTTACCCGCCAATCCTTGCCGCTTCAGGAAACCCTCTTGCGTTGCAGTGAAAACCGGAATGCCGCAGAATCTTGTTTCCAGGGCTTTGTCCTCGGGGCAGACCTCCACACAGCGCAGACACAGGGTGCAGTCCTGAGTCACAAGGTTGCTCAGGGTTTTCTCTTCCTCGATTTCCCGAATCTCCATAGGGCACGCCCGCGAGCAGTTGCCGCACCGCGTGCACCGCTGTCCATTCTTCTTGAGCGACAGCAGGCCGATCTTGTCGAACAAGGACAGCATCGCCAGCATCGGGCAATAGGAGCAAAGGAACCGCCGCTTCACGAAAGCCGTCGTGAAGAACAGGCCGGTCAGAATGACCCCCAACGTGGTGAGAATGAGCCGGACAGACCCGGAAAAATCAACGTAGATCTGGCTGAAGTCCCCATTGAAGATGGGAAGGATCAACCGGGCCGGACAAATCTGACAGAAGGCGACCGACCAGTCGCGGGGGAGGGTCGGTAGCCCGAACGCCGAATTGGCGATTCCCAGGGGAATGAGAATCATCAGAACCAGCAGGATGTATTTGACCGATTTGTAGCGGTTCCGGGTCATCCAGGCGAAGCGCGACAAATCGATGCTGACGAAGCTGCGCAGTTTGCTCAGCATGTCCTGAAGAAAACCGAACGGGCAGATCCATCCGCACCAGGCCTTGTTGAGGACGATGGCCCATAGGGCAAAAATGCCGAGGGCCTTGAGCAGCCGGATGCCCGCATCCCCAAGGAACTCGCCGAAGGGGCGGCTCAGCATGTGCTGGAAACCGATGAAGAAACACCCTCCACCACGATCGTCCATATAGGCGCAGGAAAACGTCGGCAGACGATTGCCGAGGTCGATGTAGAAAAGGCCGCCGTAAACCAGAAGGATGAAACAGACGAACTGGACCGCGATCCTTAGCCGATAGACCTTCATGCCTGCGGCCTCCTGCGCTTCCTGCGTATGGCGATGGCCCCCGCAGCGACCAGAACCACGCCCCCGAGGGAAAGAAAGCCCATGCTCTGGCTTTCCCACTCCAGCCGGGACTGATAAACCTTCATAGGCAATGTCGCGACGTAGCGCTGGTTGTGGAAATGCTCATCCCCAAGCATGCCCATCTCCTCGACGACATGCTCCAGAGTGAGCAGATAGTTCTCGCTTTGGTGACGATCCGTTTCGTCGGACAGCGTCTCCTTGATCAGGACGAACATGGCCTCGCCATTCGCATCGGTGCGCTTGACCTGCCGCCAGCCTTGCTCCGTGATCAGAGTCAAAGGCGTGTTTGCCAGAGGTTTTCCCATGAAACTGGCGCGAACATGCAAGGGCTGTCCTGTATGGGAGCGATAGCATGCGTGATCGTCGTGGCACAGACGTTCGAGTTCCAGGATCGGGCGCCCCTCGTAGTACCCGGCTCCATCGGGGGTTTTTTCTTCCTGCTCATCAACATCGTCGCCGTGGCCGAAGTTGGAAATGTGCGAGAACAACTGCACCCAGGTTCCATTGCGCACACCGAGATCGTTATAGGCGAAAAGCTTGTACCATCCCGCCATTCCCGATGGATGCGAAACCATCAGGTTGGGCCCGCGCGATTTTGGTTTGAAGCTTTCCATCCGGTTGTCCGGGAACTTGACCCAGAGAATGGTGTTTTCCATGGGCGTCTTTCCGCGCGCGTCGCCCGGTTTTCCACCGCTGCGCGTGGAGCCGCGTTTCGTGGAATCCGCAGGCTTGCCGTTTGAAGGGGATTCAGGGCTCATCCCCTCATGCCGCATGCCTTTGTGATCCATGGCCTGCGGTTGTGCGGCCTGCTTTGCGCCATCGTGTTTCATGCCGCCATGGCTCATGCCGCCGGCCTTTTTTCCGGGCATCCCACTCATTGAGGCGGACGGGAAAGGACCGGAACGAACGTAATATGTCCTCAGCATGGCCGCCGATGCTCCGCCCTTCTTCCATCCACCTTCCTTCTTGCGGCCGCTTTCACCGGAAGACTTGCCGTTCTCCGACTTCTGGCCGGCCGCCTCCATCGCGGCCTTCATCTTCTCCCGTTGGGCGCGGATTTCATCCCACGACATCGGTTCCAGCCACATCAGGGGCGCGTCTTCGGAAGCCGCCCCCCTGGCCATTGCTGTACCCGCCTGCGAAAGACACAAGGCCATCATTCCGGCGGCGATTGCGACCCTCATCCTCGTCCCCCCTAACCACAAACCTGATAACGTTTTCGCTCCGCAGAGAAAAATTTCGCGGCAAAGTATCGCCGCGAAATTTTCCAAGGAATATTTTTCAACCAGCTACCAATTGTAGGAAAGGCCTGCGTAGATGTTCAGCCCCTCGCCTGATGTGTAGCTTCGACTGCCACCACCTGATGTGCTGTAGGACACCCGCTCGGCATACTTCGTGTTAAGCAGGTTGTGCGCATGGCCCCAGAAGGACCACGGCCCCATGTCATAGGACGCCCGCAGGGTGAATATCCCCGGGCGGCTCGCCTTGCCGTCAGGGTCCGCGTCGTTGTTGTCATGAGTGAAGTAGTTGGAAATCTTGTTCCAGGCCAGTTCAAGCTCCAGATTCTCAAGGGGCATCCATGTCGCCCGAAGGTTGACATGATGCTTCGGCGAGGAAGACAGGTCATTGCCGCTGTAATCAGTCGCGCCATCGATATAGTCGATGAACTTGTTGCGGGCGTAGGTATAGGCGCCCGCGAACTTCAGGTAATCTGTCGCCAGATACGCGCCCGAGGCCTCAACCCCCTTGAATTCCACCTTGCCGACGTTCGTTACACCATCCTTGCCAGCCTGATCCTTGATAACGACAAAATCCCTCATTGTGGTGTGATAAAGGGCCAGATCGTATTTCATCCGCTTGTTGAACAGCCTGCCGCGCAGGCCCGCTTCCCAGTTTTCCGCCCGCTCCGGCTGCAAGTTTGGGTTGGGAATGTAACGCGATGTTGTGAACAGGTAGGTTCGGCTCGGCACGACAAAACCTTCGCTGAATCCGGCCCACAGGTTGTTGCTGTCGTCCAATTGCCAGGTCGCACCGATTTTGCGGGTCACATTGGAATAGTGTGACTGCGCATCGCCCGTCCCCGTTTTTTCGATCGCATTGTATTTCACGCTGTCATGGCGGGCGCCCATGGTGAGGCGCAGCTTTTCCAGGGGGGAAATCTCGAACTGCACGAAGGGCGATTTTACCTTGGCGGTGATCCCCCATCGGCTATCAATCCCTGAATCGTCAGTCCTTCCATTGTACGTTTTGTCATCCGAAGCGCTTTTTTGCAGGTCAATGCCGAAGATGGCCCGCGAACGGTAAAAGTCGAAGTCGTGGCGATAGGTCGCGATCAGATTTTGGTTGGCTACATGGTTATCCCCAAACGCGCCGCTGGCACTGTAAGAGGGGGGGCCGGCCTCGACATGGTCGCGCAAGCTATAGGCGACTTTCAGTTCTGATTTGTCGGTTAGCGCGACCTCGTAGGTTCCGGAAAGTGTGAGTCGCTGTTCGTCGTTGTAGGCATCCGTGACGCCGGCCTGACTCCAGTCAGCGTCAAACTGGGCCTGTGTCAAAGTTCCCGGGTTTTCCAGAAGGACATCCAGGTATTCCGCCCGCAGCGTGACCAGGGAATTGTCGGTCAGATCCTTGGTGATCTTGCTGCTGATGGCGCGACGGTCGTTCCTGCTGCGATCCTGCCAATTATCGGAGTCGAGAAAATTGGTATCCACAAAGTACCCGAACCCGTTGACCGTTCCGGCCGCCGAGGCGCCGCCACGCTTTCTGCTGTACTGACCGCCTTCGCCCCATACTTTGTATTCCGGCTCCAGTGGGGCGTCTCTTGTGATCACGTTGATGACGCCGCCGATGGCGTTGCTGCCGTACAACACTGACGACGGACCCCGAAGGATCTCGATGCGTTTGATGTCCAGGCTGCTGGTGTCGTTGGCGAAGGACTGCACGCCGCTGCCGAAGGTGTTGACAGACATGCCGTCGATCAGGTTGACGGTGTAGTTCTTCGACCCCATGGGTATCCGCAGGTTGCGGATCATGCTGGCACCGGGAATGCGCTGCAGCAGTTCCTTCTCGGAATCCACGAACTTGACGGTATCAAGCTCATCTTCATCAATAATGTTGATTGTGACCGGGGCTTCCTTCGTCTTGGTCTCAACACGCGAGGCCGTGACTGAAATCTCGTCCAGGACCTGGACGTCATCGGCTAAGGCCGCAGTGGGCAGCGCCAATGCAAAAAGCGAAATCAACGGCAATATATCCTTCTTGAACTTCACGGGAATTCCCCC
>JAPHTL010000032.1 GCA_026193355.1 Rhodospirillales bacterium | reverse complement strand
TGGTGCGCGGCGATGATATCGGCGTCGCTAATCCCGCGGATGTGGATGTCCTGGCGCGCCTGAACCTGTGTCATGGCCCTGATGCGGTCGCGCAGCAGGGCGGCTTCCTCGAATGCCAGGGCGTCGGAAGCTTTCTCCATCTGCCGGGCAAGTTCCTGCTGGATATCCCGGCTATGCCCGGTAAGGAAGGCGCGGGCCTGTTCGACCAGCAGGCCATAGCCCGCTTCGTCGATTCGATCGACACAGGGCGCGCTGCACCGCTTGATCTGATAGAGCAGGCACGGGCGGCTGCGAGAGGCGAACACCGAGTCGGTGCATGAGCGCAGAAGAAAGGCGCGCTGAAGGGTGGCGATCGTCTGGTTCACCGCCCAGGCCGAGGCGTAGGGACCGAAATAGGCCCCCTTTTGGTTCTGGGCTCCACGGTGCTTGATGACCTGGGGGTATGGGTGATCGCTGGTAAGAAGGATATTGGGGAACGACTTGTCGTCCTTGAGGAGAATGTTATAGCGCGGCGCCAGTTGCTTGATCAGGTTTGCTTCCAGCAGCAGCGCTTCGGCTTCGGTATTCGTGCTGATGAATTCCATGGAAGCCGTCAGCGCAATCATGCGCCGGATGCGGATTGACTGGCGTTCCGGCGTTGTGTAGGCGGCAACACGCTTTTTCAGGTTCTTCGCCTTGCCCACGTAGAGGGCGTTGCCAGCCGCATCAAGCATCCGGTAAACGCCCGGCGTATCGGGAAGCCCCTTCAGGTAGTCGCGCACCACCATCGCGCCGCGTTCCTCCGAGGAACCCGCAGGCGCTTGCGAAGATGATCCATCATTCATGTGGTCGCGTTTGTCCATTGGGGACATATAGAGCCAATCGCACCGTTATCGGTCAATTGTTCCGATGCCCTGAAGCCAGAAACGACGACTGCGGGCGTTGGCCACGAGCAAAGCAGTCGCCTTTGGGGAAACTATCCACGGAATATGTGGATAAGTCTGTAGAAAAGCTGCCAGCCGCAACGATCATCGCAGGGAGTCTGCGGGACTCTCCGGTTTGCACAAAAAAAAGGCAATTTCAGCAACTAATTGATTTTGCTCTGTTATTTAAAGTCAAGGGAGAAAGGGGTGGTTTTACAAGATTCTTTTTTTTAATCAAATGTCCGCTGAAATCGCTGTAAAAAGGCTGTGCACAACTTTGGCTCCCGATCAGCAATATCCCTAATTTTCAGTGGGTTGCAAAGAGAGTCTCTCACCCCCATGCAGGGCCAGCCGCTATCCTGTCATTTCAGGGTGGGGAATGGATCAGCTAAAGGGATTTGGCGAATCGCTCGATTTCGATTCCAACGCTGGCGGCGTCTTTGAATACGGCAAGCTTCTCGACTCGCACACGGGCCGCTTCGACCCGGGTATCCTGAAGGCACATTGCGGCGATGCGCTCAGCCAGGGTTTCGACCAGATTGACGTGGCCGTCGGCGACGATGGCCCGAACGCCATCCGCGATCCTCTCGTAGCAAACGACGTTCTCCAGTCGATCCTGGACCGGCGCATCCCCTTCGCTCACGGCAAGGTCGAGGTTGATGCGAACGGGTTGCGCCGCCAGATGTTCGTGCGCGTGCACACCGATGGAGCAGTCGAGAACAAGATCCCGGATGAATACATGGCGCACCGATGCGCGCGCGTCCGCGATGCGCAGGGGTTGAATGACCGGTGCTGTCGAGGCCGTCATGGGCATCCGCCTTTCGCTGGCGCCGTGGTGGTCGGTCTATTCTTCGTACTCATATCCGTCTACCGGCTGCGCCCATCCAAGGTGCTGGCCCGCATCGAGGGCTATCATTTGCCCGGTCATTGTCGGAGTCGCAAGGATAAAAAGCGCGGTTCGGGCAATCTCTTCAGGCGTTGCCGGGCGTTGCAGTGGCATCGATGCGTACTGTCTGGCGAATTGCGTTTCCGTCTGGCGGATGCTGGGAAGGGTTGGTCCGGGGCCGATGGCGTTGACGCGGATGCGCGGCGCAAGCGCCTGCGCCAACGTCCGTGTCAGGGTCCACAGCCCCGATTTGCTGAGCGTATAGGACGTGAAATGCGGCGTCAGGTTCCAGACCCGCTGATCGATCAGGTTGATGGCGTTTCCTTCCGCTTCTGGCGGCAAAAGGGCGGCCATGCGCTGGATGAGAACGAAGGGTGCGCGGAGGTTGACCTCCATATGCAGGTTCCATGACGCCCGCGTCGTTGATTCCAGCGTATCGCCTTCGAATACAGATGCGTTGTTGATCAGGCAGGTGACGGGGCCAAGCTCATCCGAGGCGTGATCGACCAGCCGTTCGACCTGGTTCTCAATGGCCAGATCGGCATGAACGATGGCTGCGCGCCCGCCGTCCCGGACAATCACGTCCGCCAGTTCGGCCGCCGCTGTCTGGGAGCGGTTGTAGTGCAACGCAACGGACCATCCGTTCGCTGCCAGATCAAGGGCTATGGCGCGCCCGATACGGTGGGCGGCGCCGGTTACCAGGGCGACGCCCGGTTGTGTGTTGTCGCTATCGTTCAGCATGGCGCAAGCATGGGGCAAAGCGCCCGTTTGGCGCAAGACTCAACACGCTTTCCGGGCTACCCGAAAAGCGCATCGAGAATTGGCGCAACGCCGTAAAACTGAACGACGATGTAGGCGAGGTAGAGGGAAACGAAGGAACCCGCCACGACTCTGCCGAAGGAGCGTCGCGTCGCCAGAAGGATCAGAAGCGCCAGTGTGCTGGCCTCCATCACCCAGAGGTCGAAGCGCAGGATCTGATCGGGAACGGGAAGCGGCGTGATCAATGCGACGGGTCCGATGACGGCCATCATGTTGAATATGTTGCTGCCCAGCACGTTCCCCAACACCACGTCGGCGTGGCGTCTATAGGCCGCGACGATTGCAGTGGCCAGTTCCGGCAGGGAGGTGCCGACGGCGATCATGGTCAGGCCGATGACTTCGTCGGCAACACCAAGGCTGCGGGCCAGTGTGGTCCCGCCCTCGACAAGTTGATCGGCCCCGAAAACGACGCATCCGAGACCGCCAAGTGTAACCAGCGCGGAAAGCCAGAGAGAGTCGGTGATGGTCTCGACTTCCTCCGCTTCGTGGATGTGGGCCTGCGCAGCGGGATCCTTGTTCGCCCGTTCCCGCCAGAAAGAATACCCAAGGAAGGCGAAAAGCAGAATGGTCAGGATTGCGCCTTCGACAATGCCGATCACCCCGAACAGGCAGAGAATGACAAAAAGCGTGGTTGCGCCCGCCAGAATGATTCCGTCACGACGGATCAATGCCGGATCGCTGACGATCGGAATCAACAGTCCGCTTGCGCCCAGAATCAAAAGAATATTCGCGATATTGCTACCGACGATGTTGCCGACAGCGATGCCCGTCGAGCCGGACATTGCGGCGTCGAGGGTGACAACAAGTTCAGGTGCTGACGTGCCGAAACCGACGACCACCATTCCGATGACAAGCGGCGAAATGCCAAGGCGCCTGGCCATTGAGACGGCCCCGCGAACAAGAAATTCCGCACCGCCAAGTAGAAGCATGAACCCGATGGCGATCTGAAGGTACATCATGAGCCAGGAACGCTCCGTTCGCGCTGCATCCGCCGGACAAGAGGCAGGAAGCGATCGACAAGGGCTTCATAAAGCGGTCGCTTGAAGGGAACAATCAGTCGCGGAAGTTCCTCGATATCAATCCATTTCCAGGCGTTGAATTCGGGATGCCCGGTGTGGTTCAAGTCGATGTCCTCATCCTTGCCTGTGAAGCGCATCACATACCACTTTTGCTTCTGGCCGCGAAAGCGTCCTTTCCAGACTTTCTTTCGCAGGTCTTTCGGCAGGTCGTAGGCCAGCCAGTCCTGCGTTTCATCGATGATTTCCGCCTGGGTTATCCCTGTTTCCTCTTCCAGTTCCCGCAAGGCCGCCGCGCGCGGGTCTTCGTCCTTGTCGATGCCGCCTTGCGGCATTTGCCAGGCTTCGGGCTCGGTGTCGATTCGCCGTGCGGTGAAAACGTGGCCGTCACGATTCAGGAGAAGAACACCAACCCCAAGGCGATAGGGAAGGTCGTTGTGGTCTTTTTTGGGGGTCATGGAAGGATCTGCTTGTCTGCGCTGGCTGAAAGCGGGGCGAGGGCGATGTTTCTGTCCTTAACGGTCATGGACCACTCCCGCAACACGGCGATGGTCGACGGATAGGGCTGAGCGATAGCGATGGCGACGAAGTATTCCTTTGCGACGCTTTCCAGTTCGGCAAGTCTGGCGCGGATCGCTTCGGGGGCGGGATCATTATCCAGGACAATATTGACGATGGCGCGCGGCACGCCAAGTTCACTGGCCATGGCCGGCGCCTTGCTGACATTCTGGTCGCCGGCGTCCACAAGCATCAGGCCCCTGTCGCGAAGGGTCTCCATGATGGGTTTCAGGTGTTTTTCCGAGTCCGAGAACTGGGATCCCATCTCCGTCACCAGGCCGACATATCCACTCCCCTTGCCCATGACACCGTCGAGACGCTGGATATTCATCGTACTCGGAACGGATGTCAGCATCGCCAAGGGGCCGGGATCATCAAGGGGAAAGCTTTGCGGCTCCATGGGCAGGGTCAGAAAGACCTCATGCCCTGCGTTGCGGGCGTCGGGAATCCAGCGATCAAGGGATCGCCCGTAAGGAGAGAAAGCCAACGTTATGTCGGGGGGGAGGCGCTGGATCGCCGCCCTGGTCGCCTCATTGCTGAGGCCGAGGCCGGTTACGACAATGCTGATCCGTGGGCGATCATCCCGTGCGTCGAAGGGCCTGGCGTAGACCTGCCAGGGTTTGCGGCCATCGGCGGCGACTTTGGGCAGCGGACCTTCCGCCGTCGTCTCCGTCAGTTCAGGAATGGGTGCGGCGGGAAGTGGCTCGACGTTGTCGATGCGGGCGATCTTGTCATAGGCCCCTACCGATACCGCAGGCACCACAACACCGGATTCGAGAAGTCCGGCGGCTTTCAGCCCTTGTCCGTCGCCATCGGGGGAGGCCTGGCCCATGCCCTCGCCACCCGCTCCTTCCGCACCCGGAGGGGTCAGGGCGGTAACGCCCGATCCTGCGCCCTTTTCCGGCATGGCAAGGGAAACGCGCGCTGTTCCGCCGTCGGCTTCTCCATCGCCGCCAAGGAACATCATGGCGCCGCCGCCGATGACGAGAACAAGACTTGCGGCGGCGGCAATCACGATGATCCGCCCGCGGCCACTCAGTCCCTTCTTTTCGTCGTCAAATACATCGGGATAATCGGATTCAGGGAAGGGTTCGTCGTTGTAGCCATCGTCGGGCGCTTCGGGCGAGGGGGATGATTCGGGCGTTTCTTCGCCATCTGGTCCCTTTTCTCCGCCATCCGTGGTCTCGGTTTCGTCTGCAGCGGGTTCCTCATGCTCTTTGGGCGCGCCTTCCTCGCCCTCGGACGGAACGGATTCGCCAAGCTCGTCGTCATCGAAATCGCTGAAATCGAAGTCGTCATCGATATCGTCGCGCTTCTTGCGCGTGAAGACCTTTTTAAGGCCAGCGAAACTGAAAGGGATTTTCACACGCCTTCCCCTGCCGGTTCCCGATGCATCCGCTCAGCGACCGCCGACCTTCGCGCCAAACACCGAAATGCCATGGATAAGGTCGAGCGCCCGCTCAAGCTGATAGTCGATCCGCTTTTCCCCATCGGCCTGCGCCGGCGCATCGCCGTTTTCTTCCGAAGGTGCCGGCTCGCCGCCGCTTCCGTTTTCGCCGATCCGGTCCAGCGCGCCTTTCAGGTCCGCCTCCCGCCGGATGGTTCGATTGCCGACATGTTCGATACGCGCCTGATCGACTTCGATATCGGGCTCGATTCCAACGGCCTGGATCGAACGGCCCGACGGTGTGTAGTAACGCGCCGTCGTCAGCCGCATTGCGCCATGCTGGCGCAGGGGTACGACCGTCTGGACCGAACCCTTGCCGAATGACTTCGCGCCCAGGATCAGGGCCCGCTTGTGATCCTGAAGGGCGCCCGCGACGATTTCCGAAGCCGATGCCGAACCGCCGTTGATCAGAACGATAATCGGCAGGCCGTTGGTGATGTCTCCGGCCCGGGCATTGAACCGCTGGGTTTCTTCGGGACGGCGGGTGCGTGTGGAAACGATTTCGCCCCGTTCGAGGAAGGCGTCGGAAACCTCGATCGCCTGATCAAGAAGCCCGCCGGGATTGTTGCGCAGGTCGATGACCAGACCCTTCATGCTGTCCCCAAGTGTCGAGCGCAGGGCCGCCAGCTCCTTTTCGACCCCGGCGAGGGTCTGTTCGGTGAACTGGGTGATCCGAAGATACCCGACATCGCCTTCGACGCGGGAACGGACCGATTTGATCTTGATGACAGCGCGCTTGAGGGTGACGTCGAAGGGTTCCTTCTTGTCACGAAGGACGGTCAACACGATATCGGTGCCGACCTTGCCGCGCATCTTCTCGACGGCGTCGTTCAGGGTCAGGCCCGTCACGGGTTCCTTGTCGAGGTGCGAAATCAGATCCCCCGCCTTGATCCCTGCACGATAGGCCGGTGTGTCGTCGATCGGCGAGATGACCTTGATCAGACCGTCCTGCATTGTGACCTGGATTCCAAGGCCGCCAAACTGGCCGCGGGTCTGGACCTGCATTTCACGATAACGGTCGGAATTCATGTAGCTGGAATGCGGATCGAGAGACGCCAGCATCCCTTCGATGGCCGCTTCGATCAGTTCCTTGTCGGTAACCGGTTCGACGTAATCCTTCCGGACACGTTCCAGCACGTCGCCGAACAGATTAAGCAGCCGGTATGTCTCGTTATCGGGTTCATCCGCGGTGGCCGGGGTCGGGACGGACAGAACTACGCTGATGGCGAAAACCGCCCATAAAATGTTTTTGATCATCCCCTCGCCTTGCTTTTGCTGGTTGCCAACCACGGAAGTGGATTGATGGGCTGGCCGTTTCGCCGCAATTCAACATAAAGGGTTGGATTGCTCCGCGCCTTCTTTTCCATGATCCCGACCGGCTCTCCAGCCAGTAACCACTGCCCGACGACTGTATCGATCCGCGTCAGTCCAGCGATAAGGCTATGATATCCCTCGCCATGTTCGATGATCAAGAGTTGCCCATAGCCCCGGAACGGCCCGGCATAGGCGACACGCCCGTCATAGGGTGCGACGACCTGCGCATTGGGGCGCGTCGAGATGGTAATGCCTTTTTCCGAAAGTCCGGTATCGTTTTTCTCTCCATAGCGGGTGACAATCCGGCCGCCCACGGGCATCCACAACTTGCCACGCGCTTCGCTGATCGGTTTTCCGCCGCTTGGCTTCGGGATCGCGGCAAGGGCCGCGACCTTCCTTTCGCCCGATTCCTTTTGCGCGGAATCCCGTTCGGTGCGTTCCGCCGCCGCTCGACGCTCGGCCTCCGCGCGCTGGCGGGTTTCCTTTTCCCGCGCAAGCTGCTGGAACAGTTCGCGAAGATCCTTGGCTTCCTGCGCCAGCGTCCCGAGACGTTTCGTTTCCGTGCGTCGCGCCGCAATCGCATCGCGTTGAAGCGCCCTCTTGCGCGCGATCATACTGCCTATTTCGCCCCGGTCATCCTCCATCTTCCGGGCAAGGGCGGCAAGCTCGGCCCTTCGGGATGCGATATCGGCGCGGGTTTGGGACAGAACCGCCAGTTCATTTTGCAGCCTTATCGCCCGTTCCTCGATGCCCGGCACGGCGGCGCGCAGAAGGATGGCGCTGCGAACCAGGTCCTGTGACGACAGGGGGTGGGCGATCAGGGCTTCGGGTGGGTGGCGCGCCATGCGTTCAAGCGCGCCCAGCACGACCACATGCTGTCCATGACTGCTGGCAAGCTGGTTGCGCATTTCGGCTTCCTGCTTTTCAAGATCCGCCAGTTGGGATTCCAGTTCGGTCGCCTGGGTTTCGTTTTCCTGTGTCGCCCGTCCCGCTTCGACCAGGCGCTTTTGTAACGCACCCAGCTCCCGCTTCAGGCTTTCGGCCTCGCGTTCCAGCGATTCCGCGCGTTCCTTCCTTTGCTTGAGTTCACGTTCGATCGTGTTCAACCGGTCCTCGACACGTTCCGCGCCTTCCTCGGCGCCAGCCGCGCGCGTGACCGCAAGGCCCGCTACAAAGGCGGCCGCCAGAAGAAGTGGCAGGATCGGGCTAGGCCGAATCACGCCGGGTGCCCTCGTCGATCAGGGAGCGTCCGGTCATTTCGGAGGGCTGCTTCATGCCCATGAGGCGAAGAATGGTCGGCGCGATGTCGGCGAGGCGTCCATCGTTGAGTCCCCCCGCCCAGGATGGCCCGTTGACCATGACCAGCGGTACGGGGTTGAGGGTATGGGCGGTGTGCTGCTGACCGGATTCAGGGTCGCTCATCTGTTCAAGGTTGCCATGATCGGCCGTTATCAGCATGACGCCGCCCGCCAGCTTTACGGCCTCGTCAAGGCGGCCGATGGCAGTATCCACGGTTTCCGCAGCCTTGACGGCTGCATCGATAAACCCGGTATGCCCGACCATGTCGCCATTTGCGTAATTGACGATGATGACGTCGTATTTGCCGGACCCGATCGCAGCGACAAGTTTGTCGGTGACTTCGGGCGCGCTCATTGACGGTTGCAGGTCGTAGGTGGCGATCTTGGGTGAAGGGACAAGGATGCGGTCTTCACCCGGGAACACTTTTTCCTCACCGCCATTGAAGAAGAAGGTGACGTGCGCGTATTTTTCGGTTTCGGCGATGCGCAACTGTTTCAGCCCGGCGTCCGAGAGCACCTGGCCTAGAATTCCCGTCAACTCGACCGAGGGAAAAAGCACGCCCATCAACTTTGAATGTTCGGCCGAATATTCGACCATGCCCAGGGCGGTTTCGAAGGTGATCGCCTTGGGTCGCTCGAAGCCGTCGAACCCCGGGTCGAGCAGGGCTGAGAGGATTTCGCGCGCCCGGTCGGCCCTGAAATTGGCCATCAGGATACCGTCTCCGTTGGCCATGCCCTCGTACCCGTTGATCACGGTGGGCAGTACGAATTCGTCTGTGGTTTCTGCATCATAGCTTGCATCGATCGCCGCCATGGGATTGGGGGCTTTCTCGCCTGCGCCGATGACGATCGACCGGTACGCCTTCGCCACGCGTTCCCACCGATTGTCGCGATCCATTGCGTAATAACGCCCGCCGACCGTGGCGATGCGGCAATTACGAAGCCCGTCTATTTCGGAGAGGAAGTCTCCCATGTATTTCTTTGCGCTTGACGGTGGCGTGTCGCGCCCGTCCAGAAAGGCATGGATGCGCACGGGAACGCCGGACTCGGTGACAATGCGGGCCAGAGCCGCCATATGGCCCTGCATGGAATGAACGCCGCCCGGCGACAACAGGCCCATGATATGGCAGGTGCCGCCGCTTTTCTTCAGCGCGTCGATCATCCGCCGCAGTTCCGGGTTGGCCTTGAGGGATCCGTCGGCGATGGCGGTGTCGATCAGGGGAAGGTCCTGCATCACGACCCGTCCCGCCCCGATATTCATGTGGCCGACTTCGGAATTTCCCATCTGTCCGGCGGGCAGGCCGACTTCCTCGGCCGATGCCTGAAGCCGCGCGACGGGGCATGTTTCCAGCAGGCGATCCCACACCGGGGTTTTGGCCATGGAGATGGCATTGTCGGGGGCATCTTCGCGCAGGCCCCATCCGTCGAGGATGCACAGGATTACGGGGCGCTGGCGCTGGGCGAAATCGTCTTGTTGGTTCATCGTCTCATCAATACAGGAAGGGAAAGGATGGTCGCCATCCGGCCGTTACGCGCAGGGTAGATGCCGGGCCGCCGCATTTCAACGCTTTCGCGATGGCCATGGGGCCTCATTCGCGATGATAGGGGTGCCCCGAAAGGATGCACTGGGCGCGATAGATCTGTTCGACCAGCATGGCGCGGACCATCATGTGGGGCCAGGTCATCTTGCCAAAGGACAGGATCAGGTCTGCGCGTTGCCTGACCTTGTTAGCATGCCCGTCGGCGCCGCCGATGAGAAACGCAACGTCGCCTCTGCCCTCGTCGCGCCACACGCCAATTCGCTCGGCAAAGATCAGGCTGGGCATTGCCTTGCCGGTTTCGTCAAGGGCGATGACGACCGCCCCATCGGGTACGGCGGCCAGCAGAAGCTCTCCCTCCCGTTCCGTCAGTCTGGGTTGGGGCAGGGGTTTTTTCTCTTCCACCTCGCGCAGGGAAAGCGGCCATGTGATTCGCCGGGTGAATGCCTCGTAAAGGTCGCGTTCCGGCCCCGAACGGGCCCGGCCGACGGCTATGATATGATGGCGCATGGACATGGCTGGCCGCCACCTCCCCGGTTTCCAATCGTTTCCTGCCGGATGGGGACAAACCACCCCTCCGGCGCACACGGCGCCGTTGACGGCCCTTCCGGTGTTCCGGCCTCAGGCCGTTGTGTGATTCACCGTCTGGGTCGCGCCCGGTTCGGAAATCTCCCAAAGGCGTTCAAGGTTGTAGAACGTCCGCACCTCGGCCCTGAACAGGTGGACGATCACGTCACCCGCATCGACGAGGACCCAGTCGCCCTGCGACTGGCCCTCAACCGGGGCCGTACCATGCCCCTCCGATTTGATTGTCCGGATAAGGTGCTCCGCCATCGTGGCGAGATGCCTTGGGGAAGTTCCCGTGGCGATGACCATGTAGTCGGCGATCGCCGTCTTGTTTCTGAGGTCGATGACCTTGACGTCGATCGCCTTGTCGTCATCGAGGCTCTTTTCCACCAGGCTCAGCATTGGGTTCGGGGCCGGTGGTTGTTTACCGCGTCGGGTTATGATCGGACTCCTTCTCTTTGTTCTGGTTCGCCGGCGCTTGTTGCCGGTGCGCCCTGTGGGCGCTTGTCGTCAGTACGCCCGGCGGGCGCGTATCCGCGTCGCCGATTCGGGATGACGCGGACAATGCAGGAAGACCCATCCCGGGGGCTTCTGTTTCGTCAGGGCCTTCGCCTTGCTTTCGGGCAGCCGGGCCTTGGCGAATCGCCGCGCCGCCTTGGCGGACAACGCCTTTAAAGAATATGTGGGACGGTCGAAAATGGCAATTGCCACGGTTCCGAAAATACGATCCCACCGATCCCAGCGATGAACGTCCGCCAAATTGTCCGCCCCCATGATCCAGACGAAACGAACGGACGGGTAGCGCGCTGTCAGTGCGGCCAGGGTGTCGGCCGTATAGCGTGTGCCGAGGCGGCTTTCGATATCGGTCACCAGAATACGCCTGTCGCGGGCCTGATGACGGGCATTGGCCATGCGTTGTGCGAACGGGGCCATTCCCCTGACCGGCTTCAGCGGGTTTTGCGGGGAAACCATCCACCAGACGCGATCCAGATCAAGGCGTTTCAGCGCCTCGCGGCTGATGTGCAGGTGTCCGTCATGGGCCGGGTTGAACGATCCCCCCAGCAATCCGATCCGCTGCCCCGCCAGAGCGAAAGGAGTCCGCGTCAGGGCGATGGGGTGTCCCGTGCGTCCGGCGATGCGTGTGGGGATGGCGTTCATCGGACCATGCGTCAGGGGCGGGTCTGCCCTGTCCCTCTGACCACATACTTGAAGCTGGTCAATTGTTCGACGCCGACCGGCCCTCGGGCGTGCAGTTTGCCGGTCGAGATGCCGATCTCGGCGCCCATGCCGAATTCGCCGCCGTCGGCGAACTGGGTCGAGGCGTTCCACACCACGATTGCAGAATCCACACGGTTGAGGAAAGTTTCCGCCGTTTCCGGGTTGGCGGTGATGATCGCCTCGGTGTGCTGCGATCCATGCCTGGCAATGTGTTCAATGGCGTCCTCGACGCCGTCCACCACCTTCACCGCGACGATGGCGTCCAGATATTCGGTGTCCCAGTCGGCGTCATCGGCGGGGACGACCCGCTCGTCCAGCGACTGGGTTTCGGTGTCGCCGCGCACCTCGCAGCCTGCCGCAATCAGGTCGTCAATCACACCGGGCAGGATTGCGCGGCTGGCCCGTGAATCGACGAGGACGGTTTCGGTCGCGCCACAGATGCCGGTGCGACGCATCTTGGCGTTAAGCACCACGCGTCGCGCCATGTCGGGATCGGCGTCACCATCAATATAGGTGTGGCAGATGCCTTCAAGATGCTTGAACAGGGGCACCTTGCTTTCCGCCGTCACCCGCTCGATCAGCGATTTTCCGCCGCGCGGCACGATCACATCGATGGTTTCGGTCATGGTCAGCATCGCGCCGACCGCGGCGCGGTCGGTGGTCGGCACCATCTGGATGCAGGTTTCGGGCAGCCCCGCGTCGCGCAGTCCTTTCGCCAGACATTCCATTATCGCGGTGGAGGAATGAAAGCTTTCCGAGCCGCCGCGCAGGATCGCCGCGTTGCCTGATTTCAGGCACAGTCCACCCGCATCTGCCGTCACGTTGGGCCGCGATTCATAGATGATGCCGATGACGCCCAGGGGAACGCGGACGCGCTGGATGCGCAGGCCGTTGGGTCGCGCCCAGTCGGCCAGTACCGTTCCGACGGGATCGTCGAGTTCCGCGATATCTTCCAGCCCCCGCGCCATCGCTTCGATCCGCCCGCGATCAAGCTTCAACCGATCCAGCATTGCCCCGCTCAGGCCTTTCTGTTCACCTGCGGCCATGTCCTTCGCGTTGGCGGCGATGATCGATGCCTCGGCGTTGCGCAGGGCGGCGGCGCAGGCCATCAGCGCACGGTTCCGGCTTTCGCCCGATGATGCGGCCAATGTTTCGGCGGCAGCCTTGGCGCGGACGCCGATGTTGTCCATTACGGCGCGGATGTCATCGCGGGTGATGGCGGTCATGGTCTGTCGTTCCCTCGTTTTATCTGTGTCGATCCGGGCTCCGGCCCTGCGCCATGATAGCCGCTGGACCGGTGGCACCCAAATCAGGTCAGCACCAGATCGTCCCGGTGGATCAGTTCATCCTTGCGGCGATAGCCGAGGATGGTTTCGATGTCGCTGCTTTTGCGGCCCATGATCTTTCGCGCCTCGTCGGACGAATAGGCGCTGATGCCGCGGGCGACCTCGTTGCCGTCCGCATCGAGGACGGCGACGGCGGATCCCGGCGGGAACTTCCCCTCGATCGCCGTCACCCCGGCGGGCAGCAGGCTGCGCCCGCTGTGCAATGCCTTCAGCGCCCCGGCGTCCAGTCGCAATGAGCCGACGGTTTTCAATGATCCCCTGATCCACTGCTTGCGCGAAGCGCCCGGCGATGCGGAGGGCAGGAACCATGTGCAGGGCGCGCCGTCCAGTATGGCCTTCAAGGGATTGCTGACGTTGCCCCGCGCGATCACCATGCGGCATCCGGCCCCCAGACAGATTCGCGCGGCGGCCAGCTTCGTCACCATGCCGCCCGAACCATGGTCGGTTCCGGCCTTGCCGCCCATCGCCTCGATCTCGGGCGTGATCTCGTGCACCTCGGGGATGAAGGTGGCGTTCGGGTCGCGGGTAGGGTCGGCGGTGTACAGACCGTCGATATCGGACAGCAGCACCAGCGTATCCGCGCTGATCATCGCGGATACGCGGGCGGCCAGACGGTCGTTATCACCAAAGCGGATCTCGTCCGTGGCCACCGTGTCGTTTTCGTTGATCAGGGGAACGGCCCCCGCCTCGATCAGCGTGTCCAGCGTGTTCCGCGCGTTGATGTAACGGCGGCGATTTTCCGAATCATCAAGCGTCAGCAAGACCTGCGCCACTGTGATCCCGTAATGGCCGAGGACCTCCTGATAGGCGTGAACAAGGCGCACCATGCCCGCCGCCGCTGCCGCCTGTTTTTGTTCAAGGCTCAGCGAGCCGGTGGGGAAATTCAGGTGTCGCCGCCCTACTGCGATGGCGCCGGAGGAAACCAGCACGACTTCCTGCCCGCGTTCACGCGCCGCCGCCACGTCTTCGGCCAGGGCTTCCAGCCATTGCCGGTGCACCGTGCCGCGCGCTTCATCGACCAGCAACGCCGAGCCGATCTTGATGACCACGCGTTTGCCGGCGGCAAGGTCCGTTCCTGTACGATGGGGGGTCATGACGAATAGCCTCCCCCAGGTTGCCAGGGGCCATCGTCGACAACGTCTTCCTCGTCGTGCCGCGCGCCCTTGATCACGGCGAACAGCGCACGCAGCAATTCAGGCACGCCCTCGCCGGAAACGCCAGAGACCGTCCTGACCTTGCCGCCGGATGCCTTGGTCAGCGCGTCGCGCCTTTCGGCGATGGTGTCTTCGTCCAGCGCATCGCATTTATTCAGCGCCACAATTTCGGGCTTCTCCGCCAGCCCACCGCCATAGGCCTCCATCTCGGTCCGCACCGTACGGTATGCTTCGGCGACGTCTTCCTGTGTGCCGTCCACCAGATGCAGCAACACGCGGCAGCGCTCCACATGGCCGAGAAAACGTGTGCCAAGGCCCGCCCCTTCGTGCGCCCCTTCGATCAGGCCGGGGATGTCGGCGAGGACGAATTCCTCCTCGTCCATGTACACCACGCCCAGGTTGGGGTGCAGGGTGGTGAAGGGGTAATCGGCCACCTTGGGCCGCGCCCGCGACACGGCCGTCAGGAAGGTTGATTTCCCGGCATTGGGCAGGCCGACAAGCCCGGCGTCGGCGATCAGTTTCAGGCGAAGCCAGACCCAAAGCTCCTCACCCTCGGTGCCGGGTGTGAATTTGCGGGGCGCCTGATTGGTGGAGGTCTTGAACCGCGCATTGCCCAACCCGCCCTTGCCGCCGTGGGCGAGGACGAAACGCTGGCCGACCTCGGTCATGTCTGCGATCACCGTTTCCTTGTATTCATCAAGGATCTGGGTGCCAACGGGTACCTTGATTATCAGGTCTTCGCCCGATTTGCCGGTGCGGTCCCGGCCCATGCCGTGGATACCACGCTGCGCCTTGAAATGCTGTTTGTAGCGAAAGTCGATCAGGGTGTTGAGGCCCTCGGCGCATTCGACCACGACATCGCCGCCGCGTCCGCCGTCCCCGCCATTGGGGCCGCCGAATTCGATGTACTTTTCGCGCCGGAAGCTGACGCAGCCATCGCCGCCGCCGCCTGCCTTTATGTATATCTTGGCCTGATCGAGGAACTTCATGTCGGTTCGCTACCGTTCCGTGCCGCCGCCCGCCGCACTATACGCGCCCCTGCGCGTTCGCGAAACGGCATCAAAAAAGGGGAATGGCCAGGCCATTCCCCTTTTGTCGAATGAGAAACGCCCTGCCTGTCGGAACTAGGCCTGCGGGTCCACGTCCACGAACACGCGGCCAAGCGCGCGGTGGCGGAAGCGCACCTTGCCCTCGACAACGGCGAAGATCGTGTGGTCCTTGCCCATGCCGACGTTTTCGCCGGGATGGAATTTGGTGCCACGCTGGCGAATGATGATGTTGCCGGGGATAACGGCTTCACCGCCGAATTTCTTGACGCCCAGACGGCGGCCCGCGGAATCGCGACCGTTGCGTGAACTGCCACCAGCTTTTTTATGTGCCATCGTCTATTACTCCTTGGCTTTGGCGGCGGTCTTCTTCGCCGGCGCCTTCTTCGCCGCGGGCTTCTTCGCGGCGGGTTTTGTCTCGGTCTTGGCTTCGGCCTTCTTCGCCGGCGCCTTCTTCGCGGCCGGCTTGGCTTCGGCCTTTTCGGCTGCGGGCTTCGCGGCGGCCTTCTTCGGCTTCGGCGCCTGCCTGGTCGCGCCCGAGGCGATGATGTCGGTGACGCGCAGGACGGTCAGGTCCTGACGATGGCCGTTCTTGCGGCGATAGTTCTGCCGGCGCTTTTTCTTGAAGACGATGATCTTCTTGCCGCGGGCCTGTTCGACCAGCTCGGCGGTGACGGCGGCGCCGTCGATCATCGGGGTGCCGACGGTGGGGGCCTTGCCGGCCTCGCCGACCATCAGGACGGTGTCGATCTGAATCGTGTCTCCGGCTTCGCCTTCAAGGCGCTCAACGACGACGACGTCGTTCTTGGCGACCTTGTACTGCTTTCCGCCGGTCTTGATGACTGCGAACATGTTTTGGTTCTCTCTCTTTTTTACTCTTTGCGGTTCCGCGTCCTGTGGCGCCAGCATGAAAACCGGACTTTTGGACCGTTGGGGTGAACCATTACGGTCGGCCTCGGACAGCGAAGTTTCGCCCACGCAGGGCTATTCCCCGTGCGGGAGCGGTGCTTATACGGCCCGGACCGTGGAAAGTCAACGGATTTGGCGGCTTTTCGGGGCTTCATGAAAGGCGCTTTGCGCCGCTTGCCACGCCCCGCCGTTTCGGCTAGGTTGCGCCCCGTTCCGAGTGCCGGTTCCACCGGCGCGGCCACGATTGCGGAGAGGTGCCGGAGTGGTCGAACGGGGCGGTCTCGAAAACCGTTGTGCGCTTACGCGTACCGTGGGTTCGAATCCCACCCTCTCCGCCATTAAAAAAGGGCTCCCCGCAGCGGGAGCCTTTTTTAATGCGGATCGGGGGTGCGGTGG
>JAPHTL010000136.1 GCA_026193355.1 Rhodospirillales bacterium | reverse complement strand
ATGTCTGACGCAGCCAGACCGCTTGCGGTTTTTCGCTGCGATGCGTCGCCGATCATCGGTGGCGGGCATGTAACCCGGTGTCTTGCGCTGGCCGACGCCCTTGAAGGCATGGGATGGGAAACGGCTTTTGCCTGTGCCGATGGCGCTGATGCTGTTGTTGCGGCGCTTGATGGTCGGCTGGCTCTCGGTGTCGATCCTTATATTATCGACGACCCCCAACCGTTGCGGGACCGGTGGCCGGGTGGATGTGATCTTCTGGTCGTTGATCACTACAAACTGGATTCCGCATTCGAAGGGGCGTGTCGGGGCTGGGCGCGGAAGATTCTGGTCATCGATGACATGGCCGACCGCCCCCATGACTGCGATCTTCTGATGGACCAGACCTATGGGCGTCAATCGACCGCGTATGAAGGTCTTGTGTCTGCGGGATGCCGGTTTCTGATCGGGACGGACTATGCCCTTTTGCGGCCTGAGTTCGCCACGCTGCGCGATCGAACCATGAATAAAAGACACGCGGGAAAGCCGCATCGTCTGATGATTGCGCCGGGCGCGACCGACCCCCAAAACATTGCGGGAAGGGTGCTTCTGGCCATGAGGGATGTCGGTTTCGATTTTCCCGTCGACGTGGTTCTTTCACGCGCTGCGCCCTTCATTGACGAAGTGCGCGCGGCGGCGAAATTCATGTCTAATGTCGCCGTCCATGTGGATACGGACCGGATGGCGGAATTGATGATGGATGCAGACCTCGCTATCGGCGCGCCGGGAAGCACATCCTGGGAAAGGTGTTGCCTCGGCCTGCCCAGCGTCCTTGTCGTCGTGGCCGATAATCAGATGATTATTGCGCAAGGCTTGGAGGAAGCCGGCGCTGCAAGGGTGGTTGGTGATGGCGGCGGTGTCGATGCGATGACGTTGATGGGCGAGGTTCTGTCCCTGTGGCGGGATGATGTCGCCTTGCAAGGAATGTCCTCGGCCGCCTTTTCGCTCTGTGACGGTTTGGGCGCCCGGCGCGTCGCGGAAGCCTGTGTGAAGGTGTGCGGCGAATGAGGGTGCTTGTCCTTTCACCGTATCCCGATCCCCTCATGCGCGTTATCGAAGCGCATGGCGATAAGGGGGTCGTGTTCAATGAACGCCTTGATGCAGAAAGCCTGCGCCAATTCGCCCCCGATT
The DNA here is from genome assembly GCA_026193355.1 of Rhodospirillales bacterium. Lineage (GTDB taxonomy): Bacteria > Pseudomonadota > Alphaproteobacteria > Rhodospirillales > JAPHTL01 > JAPHTL01. The sequence continues at coordinate 7,405 of JAPHTL010000136.1, read as the reverse complement.
TCGTCGTCAGCTACGGCTATAGGCACATCCTGCGTCCGGACGTTCTTGGTGTTCTTCCCGACCGATTCATCAACCTTCATATCTCCATGCTTCCATGGAACCGTGGAAGCGAGCCAAACTTCTGGAGTTTCCTTGAGGGTACGCCGAAAGGGGTGAGTATCCATTACGTGGATGAAGGCCTCGATACCGGAGACCTGATCGCGCAGAAGGAAGTATCTTTCCCGCATGGCGAAACGCTTTCCGGATCATATGCCCTGTTGCAGGAGACCGTTTGCGGCCTGTTCGCCGAGACATGGCCATCCATAAGAGCGTTTTCCTGCCAACGAACACCTCAGAAGGGCGCAGGAAGCCTGCATCGGCTCAAGGACAGGGAGCCCCACAATTCATTGCTGAGCAAAGGGTGGGATACACCGGTTTCCGTTCTGGAGGATTACGGCCGCCGCCATGGGCTGTTCAAGTCCAGGGCGGCATGCGACAATGTTCCGGTAACGAAGAAAGGTTCGTAAGGTCCGGATGTCCAAGGGATTTTCGATTTCAGGGCGGCCAATAGGCGCAGGCCAGCGGCCCTATGTGATCGCCGAAATGTCGGGTAACCACAACGGCGAGATTGGGCGCGCCTTCGCCCTTCTTGCGGCGGCGCGTGAGGCCGGGGCCGATGCGGTGAAGCTTCAGACCTATACGGCCGATACCCTGACCATCAACCACGATTCCGATGACTTCCGTATCAAGGGCGGCCTGTGGGATGGCCGTACGCTTTATGATCTTTATGAAGAGGCCCACACGCCCTGGGAATGGCACGAAGCCCTTTTTGCCAGAGGCAGGGAACTGGGAATAACGGTCTTTAGCTCTCCCTTCGATCATACGGCGGTGGATTTCCTCGAATCCCTTGATGCGCCCGCCTACAAGATCGCTTCTTTCGAGGCTGTCGATCTTCCCCTTATCGAACGGGTCGCGGCAACCGGCAAGCCGATGATCCTTTCCACCGGCATGGCGGATCTTGAGGAGATTGGCGAGGCCGTTGATGCGGCGCGCCGCGGCGGTTGCGATAACCTGATCCTTCTTCATTGCGTCAGCGGGTATCCGACCCAACCAGCCGAGGCCAACCTGCGCACCATGAATGATCTGGCGGATCGTTTCGATGTGTCGGTCGGTTTGTCGGACCACACGATGGGAACCGCCGTTTCCGTCGCAGCAGTGGCGCTGGGCGCGTGCGTTATCGAAAAACACTTTACACTGGCGCGCACCGATGGCGGCCCCGATGCCGCCTTTTCGCTGGAACCGCAAGAACTGGCGGAACTGGTCGGAGGATGCCAAACGGCGTGGGATGCTCTGGGGTCGGTTTCCTATGTCCGGACGGAATCTGAAAAGGGCAACGTCGTGTTTCGCCGTTCGCTTTATGTCGTGGAAGACATTGCACAGGGCGAGGCCTTTACGTCGCAGAATGTCCGTTCAATCCGTCCGGGGTATGGCGCTGCACCCAAACACCTGCCGGATATTATCGGGCGGCGCGCCACACAGGCGATCAGGCGTGGAACGCCGTTGAACCTTGATATGGTGGAGGGGGGCGCGTAGGCAATGGAGAGGACCATCGCCACCATTGAGGCGCGAATGACCTCATCCCGCCTTCCGGGCAAGGTGCTGCGCCCGTGCATGGGGAAGCCGATGCTTTCGCTGATGGTCGAGCGTTTACAGCGAGTACCGTCGCTTGACGGGATTGTCATCGCGACCACGGTTAACGAGGCTGATGATCCGGTTGCCGAACTTGCCCGGGGTCTCGGCGTCGGGTGCCATCGCGGCAGTGAAGAAGATGTGATGGATCGGGTGCTGGGCGCGGCGCTGGCCCATGATGCAAAGGTGATTGTCGAAACCACTGGGGATTGTCCGCTGATTGACCCGGTAATCGTTGAGAAGTGTATTCAGCGCTATCGTGAAAGTGGGGTCGATTATCTGTCGAATATCCTTGAACGCACCTATCCGATCGGCATGGATACGCAGGTTTTCGCCACGGACATTCTGGCGGATGCGGCGTCGAGGACGGATGATCCCGTTGATCACGAGCACGTCAGCCTGTTCATCTATCGTCACCCGGAGCTCTATTCATTGGGGAATGTTGCCGCTCCTCCCGAACTTCGTGATCCGGATCTGCGTCTGACACTGGACACGATTGAGGACTTCCATCTGATCGAAACGGTTTTTTCACGTCTTTATCTGCGAAAACCGGATTTCGATCTTGCGGATATTCTGGGCCTGCTCCGGTCCGAACCGGCATTACGTGAGGTGAACGAACATGTCCGCCACCGCACCGTCTGAACCCCTGCGCGTTCTGATCGTCGGCTGCGGCGCGATCGCGGGCGGCCTTGATGAAGGTGGCGCCGGCGTCAATGCCGTTCTCAGCCATGCAGGCGCCTACAAGGCGCATCCCGGCTTCGACGTTGTCGGCTGCGTGGAGCCCGCCGACGGTCGTCGTCAGGCTTTCATGGACGCCTGGGGCGTTCGTGACGGAAGCGCCGCGCTGGCGGATATGGAGGGCGCTTACGATCTGGTCAGTGTATGCACGCCAACCGAAACCCATGCCGAGGTTCTGGAAACCATTCTCGGTTGGCCCATCCGCGCTGTTTTTTGCGAGAAACCGCTTAGCGGTGATTTTGAAATGTCGCGCGCCATCGCGGACGCCTACGCGCGGACTGGATGCTCGCTGGCGGTCAATTTCACACGCCGCTGGGATCCGGAGATGAAAGCCCTGCGTCGTCGGATCGCGGCAGGTGAATGGGGCGCCGTTCAGGCGGTGGTAGGCACCTATACGAAGGGCGTCCTGACCAACGGATGCCATATGGTGGACTTGCTGCAGTTTCTCATCGGCCCCGTTCGGGCGGAGTCGGTTCATCGCAAGCGTGACGATCTGGGGCGGCATGATCCGACCGTCGATGCTTTGCTGTCTTTTGAAGATGGTTCGCCGGTTCACCTTGTCGGATTGGACAGCCGCCGTTTCTTTTCATTCGAACTGGATTTGATCCTGGAAGCCGGGCGCATAACCATTGAGGATTCCGGGTTTCGCCTGCGTGAACGGCGCGCCGGACCCAGTGAATATTTTGCCGGCTACAGGGCGCTTGATTCAGGGCGATGGAGAACCGGTGGATACGGGGCTGCTTTTCCGGCCGCCATCGACAATCTTTATCGTCACCTGACCGAGGGAGCGACCATCGAAAGCACGGCGGAAACGGCGCTGACCGCCGAGGCCGTTTGCCGCGATCTGGCAGCCATGTCCGAAAACATCCCATGGAAGGAAGGACAATGAGTTCGTTGGCTCTGCTTGGCGGCGATCCTGTCCGCACCAAACTGTTTCCGGCCTACAAGGTCATCGGAGCGGAAGAGGCCGAAGCGGTGCAGAAAGTCATGGAAACCGGCGTTCTCTCGCGGTTTCTCGGGGCGTGGCACGATGATTTCTATGGTGGGCCTCAGGTGCGCGCATTCGAAGATGAGTGGGCGTTGGCCTTCGGAGCCGCCTGTGCGGTTTCGGTCAATTCGGCGACCAGCGGCCTTTATGCGGCGATCGGCGCGGCCGGGGTGGGGCCAGGGGACGAAGTGATCGTGTCTCCATATACGATGAGCGCATCCGCCGTTGCCCCGCTGATTTTCAATGCCGTTCCTGTTTTCGCCGATATCGATCCAAAGACCTATTGCCTCGACCCTGAAAGCATACGCGCCCGGATAACGCCACGCACCAAGGCGATCCTTGTGGTGCATATTTTCGGGCAGGCGGCGGACATGGATGCGATCATGAAGATTGCCGATGAACACGGCATCATCGTGATCGAGGATTGCGCGCAGGTCCCCTTCGCCACGCAAAATGGAAAGTCGGTGGGGACACTCGGCCACATGGGGGTGTTCAGCCTCAATTACCACAAGCACATCCATACCGGCGAAGGCGGCGTCGTCACAACCAACGATGAAAGCCTGGCCGACCGGGTGCGCCTGATCCGCAATCATGCCGAATCCGTGGTCGCCAACAAGGGAACGGCCGATCTGATCAATATGGTCGGTTTCAATTTCCGTCTGGGGGAGGTCGAGGCCGCAATCGGTCGCTGCCAGTTGAAGAAGGGACCTGACCTTGTGGCTAAAAGGCAGTGGAATGTCGGCTACCTTGAAGAACGTCTGGATGGAATTCCCGGTCTGGAGCTACCCCATGTGTCCGAGGGGAACACCCATGTCTATTATGTGCATGTCATGCGTTACGATGCCGCGGCGACCGGTGTTTCGCGCCAGACCTTCATCAAGGCCATGAAAGCGGAGTTGCCTGCCGCCGAACTGCGTGAGGCGGAAGGTGCGTTGATCGGTGGCGGTTACGTCCGCCCCATCTATCTGCAGCCCATGTTCCAGAAGAAAATCGCTTATGGAAGCGCTACCCGCTGCCCGTTCGAATGCCCGCATTATGACGGTTCCGCCGATTACTCGGAAGGCATTTGCCCGGAAACCGAAAAGGCGCATGCCACGGTGTTGACCCATGAACTGATGCGCCCACCCATGACGGAAGCGGATCTTGATGACGTTGCTTCCGCTTTCGCAAAGGTGGCGGAAAGCTATCCGGCGCTGCGGGACTGGGAACGGCGTCAGTCGGGAGAGGGATAACAGTGCGCATCCTTTTTGCCGCACACGATCCAGGCGGGGCCCGTGCGCTTCTTCCGGTCATGGCCTGCGCCAGGGAAAGGGGGCATCAGACGATCCTCTTTTCATCCGGTCCGGCAAGCGCGATCTGGAGAAAAGAAGGGGAAGCGACCCTTGATGCGGATTCAGAGGCTGGTTTTCTGGATGCGTTTCTGGACGATGCCAAACCGGATGCCGCGCTGACCGGCACCAGCATGCATTCCGATTTCGAACGCCACCTCTGGCCTGTGTTGAAGGCGCGCCGCATTCCGGCGCTTGCCGTTCTGGACGCCTGGATCAACCTGAAGCTGCGCTTCGAGGATTCAACCGGCCAGGCATCGCAGCCCGATGTCATCGGGGTAATCGATGAGGGGATGGCCGAAAAGGCGCTGGCAGAGCCGTGGCTCAGCGCCACCGTGCGTGTGCTGGGCCAACCGCACCTTGAATCGGTGGCGAAGCGCCTTTCTGCCCTGCGGACAAACGCCCGGCGCAACGAAGCGCGTCCCTTCATCGCGTTTTTTTCCGAAACGGTCGCACAGGATCACCCTGGAGAGCGCAGCCCGGGCTTCGACCAGTACTCGACCCTTGCGGCCTTGTTGCCCGCCCTCGCAGCGGTGGCCCCGTGCCGCCTCGTCGTGCAACCGCACCCACGTGAGGATCGCGCCGAGGTGGCGGCTTTTCTTGAAAGCCTGCCCGCTCCAGAGGGCGTTGCGGTGGAACTGTCCGGGATGGAGACGGAAAGGCTGCTGGTCGCTGCCGATGCGGTCATCGGCATGACCACGATGGTTCTTGTCGAAGCTGCGCTGTCCGATATTCCAGGCCTTTCCCTGCAATTGAACCGTAAACGTCAGCACAATCCTGCGGTGGACGCCATTGGGGGCGTCACCGTGGTGACGAGGGAAGACGGCATTCCGGTCGCTCTTCGGGCGTTGCTTCATGCGGATGGGAAAAGCGAACGGCCGATGCCTTCTTTCGAAGGATCGGCCGCCTGCATTGTCGATGCGGTTGAGGCGCTTGCGCCCTGATCAGGCGAGGTAGTCGCCCAGGCTCAGTGTCTGGATTTTGGCGAATGCCTGATATGCCGCCTCCAGTGCACGGCTTTCATCCATCAGACGCGCCACGGCTTCGGCCATGTTCACGTTCTCGATATCCGAGATATGGTTCGTCAGGTATGTGGAAACCCGCTCGAATCGCTCGTTCGTATCCTTGAGCAGAATCATGTTGAAGCCAAGGTCAAGGCCCAGACTGCTCAAGTTCCCGGTGTTGACGTCGGCGGTGCCGTACGGAGGCGTTCCGGTGACGGGCTCGTCCAGTGAACTGCTCAGAAGCCAGTAGGCCTCCTCCGCCCGTCCCGTGTTCTGATCCAGACCGCCCGCCGTGCCGAAATCACCCTGGGCTATGATGCTCATCGCCCGGATCGCCTTTTCAAAGGCTGGCGAGATGGCTGTGGCGCTTAGGTCGATGGTCCGGTTTTCATCGACCCTGTGCGTCGTGTTGTTCGTATCGCCATCATAGTACGACGTATTCGGCGCCATGATCGCCGTTGTCGATGCCGCTTCCGCCGCAATGGTTTCTCCGGCGGCAACGGTGATGGTGGTGCCGTTGTTCGCAGCAACCGTGAATGTTCCGTCGTTGCTGGTGCTGTCCAGTGTGAAGGTTGCGCCCACCGGGATGTTTGCGAAGGCGCCGGCGTTGCTGGCGGTGATCTGCCCACCTGCACCGGCCGTGAAGGTCATTGTTCCGTAACCCTGGGCTGTCGGGTCGGTTGGAAAACCGGTGGTTCCGGTCAGGCGCGGCGAGGTGTGGTTCGACGCCCGTGTCGGATACTGAATGGTGCCCCCGTCCCATTTGGTCTGGAAATCAGCCAATGTGGTCAGTCCAAAATCGACGGGTGGTGTGTCTTTTCGGGTTCCGGCGAAGATGTATTGTCCATCAATGTCCGTGTTCAAATAGGATTCCATATCCTTGAGCGCACGGAACGCCCAGTCCTGTATGTCGTTAACGGCGTTCTCATCCGTCATGCTTCCCTGGATGAATCCGTCAAGCTGCTGACGGAATTCGCGGATTGTTGATTCGGCCCCGCCGTAGGCAATTTCCGTGATGCTCATGCGCATGAGCATGTTTTCGTTGCTGGTCTTGTATCGCTCGGTGAGGGAGACGGTATTTTCCAGATTGATAAGGCGCTGGGTCTCCCCCGAATACCCCATATAGGTCTGCGCCTTTTTTTCGCTGGTGACGCTGACCTGGGCGTCGTGCACCCGTGTCTGGATGTCCTGCATGTAGCGGATGATGTTGGTGGTTGATGAATAGTCGCCGATGCGCGCCATGATCTAACGCCCCTTTCTTACGTGACGGCCCGTTCGAGGGCGTCAAACATGCTGTTGATCGTCGATATGACCCGGGCCGAGGCGGCGAAAGCCTGCTGATAAAGGATAAGGGTCGACATTTCCTCGTCGAGGTTGACGCCCTTCTGTCCGTCTGATTTGAGCTCAAGGCTTTCCGAAAGCGCCTTGCCTGATTTCCACTGGCTTTCGTTGATGCCTGCGTTGGAAGAGTTGAACGCAACAATGGCTGCGGTGTAGTCAGTAAAAGAGACGGTTCTGCCGCTTAATCCGCCAGCCGAGTCAAAGGCATTGTTGTTTGTCATCAACTCCGCCAGGGCCTGGGTGATAGAGCTGTCACCACTGCTCATGTAATAGGCGCCAGCGGTGCCAAGGCTGGCATCCCACTGCATCATGCCCCGCGTCATTTCACCGGGTGAGTT
>JAPHTL010000020.1 GCA_026193355.1 Rhodospirillales bacterium | reverse complement strand
TGACCGAACATTAGAAAAATGTAATATTCAAATTGTTCGAACGGATTTATTTGCGATCGGACGCTGTTTCTCGCTTTCGAGGAACATCCTTCCTGGTAAATTCCAAACTTCACCCGCCCCTTTGGGGCGGGTTTCTTTTTGTCCAGAGGCCTTGAGGTGAAGCAGGAAGAGACGCTATTGGATGGTTTTGGTCAGGACGACACGCTGCGAAGGCGTGAACCCACAGTTCTCGAGGAAGCCAATCAGGCCATAATTGTTCCAGCGCACCATGGATCGCACGGTATCGACCCGCAGGACGGACAGGTTGGCCAGAAGCTGGCTCATCAACGCATGGCCTATACCTTGATGGGCATAGGCCGGATCAACGCCAATGGTGTCTATGACGGCGGCCGAATCGGTTCTTCCGAACTCGCCGTAATCGACCCGGGCCATGATATAGCCCGCCGATGATCCATCCGATTCAGCGATCAGGGAAATACGGATGCCGGATTCACGCATGACTTCCGCCATCTTTTCCTGGAAATACCCGCCACGATCCGCGCCGGTCAGCTTCTTGTCGATCCGTATGATCGCTGGGAGATCCCCTTCTTCGAGGGAACGAACGGGAAAACGATCACGGGACAGGGCGACAAAGTCGTCGCCACCGGGATCGGAATGATCCTCCATATCCGAATCAAAGGTCTGCTGCTGGGTTGAGATCTCAACCTCATCGCCCCTTCCCTCGGTCGGTCGCTCAACCACCATGCGCGGCGCCAGGGCAAAACCCGAACGGGCGAAGAAACCCATGACCCGATCATTGGACCATTCGGCCTGGGTACGCAGTACGGAAATTCCGCGCTTGCGCATCTTGGCTTCCATACCGTCGATAAGAGCCAGTCCAAGGCCCTTGCCCTGTTCGTCCGGGGCAATGCCTATGATATCGAGGACGGCGACCTTGCGTGTGTCGCCAAAGTCGCCATCCTGGATGCGCGCAAAGGCGAAACCGGCAAGGGTTCCATCTTTCTCGGCGGCGATGGTCAGAAAAGCGTCTGGTGTAGCGGCGGCGGCGGCAAGGCGCTTCTCGAAGAAACCACGGCGCGGGTTCCCGATTATGCGCCCGTCGAGGGAAACGACAGCGTCGAGATCGTCGGCCCGGAGTGGCCTGAAGGAGTGACCTGAATTATCCGCCATTAACCTTTATCCCCCTGTTCAAGCGGTTGCGCAAGGTGGCAACAGCAAAAATACATAAACCGGTACTTTAATACCAATTACGGAGATGGTCAAGGAAACAGCGGAAAATCGGCAAGAATTTGGGCGGTTTGGTGACCCGTTTGGAGGTCTTGCACGTCGCTCAGAAGCGTCCATTTGGCGGAATGGATGGCTCGTTCCGGGCGATGCTGGCGCGGATGACCTTTGCCTCCAGGTATGTATCGGTGGCGATAATGCTCAGGTGCAGGGTTGGCTTTCCGTTCACATCGACCTTGCGGGTATATGCATCAATGGAAGCGCCGTCCTCGCCCTGCCACCGGTAATGGCACCGGGGCCTGCCGGCGCTGATCACCTGACGGCAGTCATCGTAAACAAATCGGCCATAACGCATGACCAGATGAGTCAGGATTTCCTCTTCCGTCAGGTCGTGGAAAACCTTCTCATAATTGATGCGATAGGCCTGTTCACCAGACCGCCCGTCATCAATGAACCAGATCGTATGTCGGGCATTCTTGAGCAGGAATGTTCCGGCCTTGCGATCGCGGCCGTCGTAGGCGACGAGCAAGGAAGGGTAATGATCGCGTACTTCTTCGGCGCCCATGCCAAAGCGCACCTTGTGGGCGTAGATTTCAGCGACATTTTCGGCTTCGGTCTCTGCATTCTTCACCTGCTTGAGGTTACCAAGAAAGCCGAACCACAGGACAATCGCCAGCGTAAGAATGCCAAGCGCCAGGAAAGCCATTATCACCGCGGCCGGGGACATGGCGCGTGATTCAACGGGAACGACCTTGATGCGGCCGTTCACCAGCTTCTGTGTAAACCTTTTCTGACCCTTGCCCATTTTCATCTCCCGTCGGCAAGCCGGATGATTGCTCAACCAGCTGCAAGGTTACGGGATACAGGCATCAAAGGCAGTGATGGCAATCACAAGGCTGACGAGCGCCATTTTCAGGCCTGGGCGAAAAGACGCGCGGTCAAACGACGGGCCAGTGCGCAGGCGACGGTTCGGCGGTAGTTGCTGGCGGTCAGGGTGCTGCGCATGGGCTGGACCTGTTTCATGACCAGTTTCTGAAGGGCGTCCAGCAGGGCCTCATCGACCGTTCCGCCGTTCAGATCGTCGGCGCCGTCGATCAGCAGGGGAAATGAATTGGTCCCGGTCAGGGCAACACGCAGGCCGGCAAGGGACGACCCATCCCGGCGAAGCGCGACGGCGACGCCAGCAAGGGGAAAATCGATCCCTCCACGGACCCGGTTCTTCTCGTAGCCGGCAACAAACGATTGGGATGCGGCAGGAACGGTCACGGCGGTAAGGAGTTCCCCGTTCGCCAGCGTCAGGTGATCGGCGCCGTCGTCACGGTAAAGATCGGCAAGGGGAATGGTGCGTGTGCCGTCCGGCCCCACGATTTCGGCCTCAGCGCCAAGAACAAGAAGTGCCGGGGCAAGATCGCCGCTGAAGGCCGCGTGGCACCGTTTGCCCGTGGGGGCGACATGACAGACTTCGCCACGATGCTTGAGGCAGTAATCATTGGACTGCCGCCACCATTCGGACTGGTTGTAGAAAAGGCAGCGGGTATCGAGGCACAGGTTGCCGCCGACGGTCGCCATCGTTCGATGCGTTGACCCTGCGACCTGCTTCGCCGCTTCGACCAGAACCGGGAAGCGGGAAACAATGCTTTCGTCCTCGATCAACCTGTCCAGTGTCACCGAAGCGCCAATACGCAGATCGCCGTTCCCTGCCATGGAAACCGACGAAAGATCGGCTATGCCGCCGAGATCGATCACCGCAGACGGTCGTTCGATACCGCGCCGGATATTGACCATCAGGTCGGTGCCGCCGGCAAGGAAACGGGCGTCGGGATTTTCCGCCCGCATGCGGGCGGCCTCGTCCGCCGTGGAGGGATGAAGAATCGAAAACTGCGGCAGGGGTTCCATCATGCCGCTCCCTTGCTTGCGGCGCGCTTGTTTTCGCGCCGTTTGCGGATCAGGGCATCCATCAGGCGATCCGGTGTGATGGGGGTTTCATGCAGACGCACACCGACGGCGTTTTCGACCGCCGCGGCAAGTGCGGGCATGAAGCTGGACAGGGCCCCTTCGCTGGCTTCCTTGGCGCCGAATGGCCCGTTGGGGTCGATGCTTTCGACGATCTTCACCTTGATACCGGGTGATTCGACAATGCTCGGCACCCGGTAATCCAGCATGTTGGCGGTGAATGGCAGGCCTTCGTGGTAACGGGTTTCCTCGCTCATCGCCTGACCAAGGCCCATCCAGACCGCGCCCTGGACCTGCCCTTCGACGGAAAGGGGATTGATGGCGAACCCACAGTCCAGCGCGGTCCAGACGTTATCCACGGTTACCTGCGCGGTATCGATATCCACTGTTACGGCGACGGCGGTTGCGGCGTAGGAATAGCCCATGCTTGGCCCGACGGCCCCGCCGCGATGTTTCCCGCCCTGAAATTCCTTCGGTACCGTGAAGGTGCCCTTGACGGTCAGGGTTCCCGTATCGACGAGGGCTTCGATCACGACTTCGTTAAAGGGCAGGCCGGGGTCCTGGCTACCCGCCACGCGATAGACTTCTCCCAGGCATTCGATGTCATCGATATGGGCGTCAAGTTTCCGCGCCGCCGCTTCGATCAGGATGGTTTTGAGGTTGTTGGCCGCATCGATCGCCGCGTTGCCCACCATGTAGGTGACGCGCGAGGAGTATGATCCGTTGTCTTTCGGGGTGATCGCCGAATCATTGGCGATAACGCGCAGGCGGGCGTAATCGACGCCCAGGACTTCGGCCACGGCCTGGGCGAGGATGGTGCTTGAACCCTGCCCGATGTCCGATGCGCCGGTGAGGATGGTGATGCCGCCGTCGAAATCGAGCTTCAGGTTGATGACCGCATGGGGTTCGCCGGTCCAGTGCACCGGTTTCGCCGCGCCTGAGACGTAATGCGAACACCCCATGCCGAGACCCTTGCGAAGGTGCGGCGCGCCCTGAACCGTCCTGTCTGCTCCGTTCCGGTCTTTCCAGCCGCTTGCCTCCTCGGCGTAATCAAGGCATTCGGGCAGGCCGTATGAGGTGATCTTCAGGCCGTTGATCGTCTCGGTCGGGCAGGGGGGCAGAAGGTTACGCCGCCTTATGGCGAAAGGGTCGAGACCCAGTTCGCCCGCCATCCTGTCCATCAGGGTTTCGAAGGCGAAGCGCACATCGACCGTGCCGTGGCCCCGCATGGCCCCGCATGGCGGCGTGTTGGTATAGACCCGATAGCCGTCGTAGCGCACCGCCGGGATGTCATAGAGCGCGTTGAGCAGTGCGCCCGCATAAAGGATGGTGACGATGCCGTAACCGCCATAGGCGCCGCCGCGCTGGACGACCTCGGCCTGACAGGCGGTCAGTTTTCCGTCCTTCATCGCGCCGAGCTTCAGCCGGATATGGGTTTTCGGTCGACCGCGGTGGGTGAGGAATGTTTCTTCACGGTTCAGCACCATGCGGACTTTTCCGCCAGCTTCCCGGGCAAGCAATGCCGTGATGATCTCGAAGTTCAGGGTTTCCGTCCGCGCGCCGAACCCGCCGCCGATGAAGGGCTTGATGACCCGGATATGCGCCGTGTCCATCTTCATGCAGCGGGCCAGCATCAGGTGGACGTAATAGGGAACCTGGGTGACCGAATGCAGGGTCAGCCAGCCGCGGTGGGGGTCGTATTCCGCCAGCGCCGCATGGGGCTCGATATGCAGGTGGGTGACTTCCTCGCAGTCGTAGGTGTCTTCCAGCACGACATCGGCATCGGCGAACCCGGCTTCGACGTCGCCGAATTCGTGGTGGACGTCGCGGTCGATATTGCCCGCCTTCTTTTCGTGCAGTTCCTCCGCGCCGGGTTCCCGCGACTCAGCCGCCTCGAAATAGGCGGGCAGTTCGCGAACCTCCATGCGGATCAGCGACAGGGCCTTTTCCGCCGTTTCGGCATCGATGGCAGCCACCGCCGCCACGGGTTCTCCGCAATAGCGCACCTTGTCGCGCGCCAGAGGATATTCATTTTGCGCGACGGGAATCACGCCATAGGTCATGTCGCAGACGTCCCCGGTGATGATCTTGACCACGCCGGGCAGCTTTTCGGCCTCACTGATGTCGACGGACAGGATCTCGGCATGGGGATAGGGGCTGCGATAGATGCGGCCGACCAGCGCCCCGCGGGCGTCGAGATCGGCAGTGTAGCGCGCCGATCCACTGACTTTTTCAATCCCGTCGATCAGGGGAAGGCGGTCGCCCGCCGCTTTTCTCGCCTTTGCCACGGTGCTCACGATGCGGCCTCTTGCCGGACGGTGGCGGCGGCTTGTACGGATTCGATGATCTTTACATAGCCGGTGCAGCGACAGATGTTGGCCGAAAGGGCCTGGCGGATTTCGGCCTCATCAGGATTCGGGTTTTTGCGCAAGAGGGCCTCGGCGGCCATGATCATGCCGGGGGTGCAAAACCCGCATTGCGTCCCCAGCTTTTCGTGGAAGGCGTTCTGAAGCGCTGAAACCCGGCCGTTGGCGGCGAGTCCCTC
>JAPHTL010000091.1 GCA_026193355.1 Rhodospirillales bacterium | reverse complement strand
TTTTATTTGGCGATCGCCGGTTTCACAGCATCTCCACGACCCATTTTGCGACCATGGCGGCGGTGCGGGCGCATTTGTCACCACGGGCATCCGTGAACCCCTTGTATCCATCGGCGTCCCACATGTCCCACGTGGTTCCGGTGAATTCCTTCTGCAGTTGTTCGCAGGTCACGCCGCCGAACTCCTTCTCGAACTTTTCGACCAGTTCGCGGCCTGCATTGAAGTTTGCCAGTCCGCGGCCTCTGTCCAGCTTGTCGGCGTCGCGCCCCTTGCGTGTTCCAAGCGCTATCAGGCCGCCGGCCAGCGCACCGCAATCCCCGGTGCCCATCAGGCTGCCGCCTCCGGAAAGCCCGTGGCTGGCTTTGATGACGTCGTCGCTGACTCCGCCGATGGTTTCCTTGACCGCCGTCAGAACACATTGCGGGCAGCAGCCATAGTTGAATTCAAGTTCGAGCGCCCGGTCGTAAGCGGTCTGGGCAAGTTCCTCGTTGGCTTCCTGTTTCATGGTTTCCCCGCTGGTTGATTGGCGTTCCCGGTTTTTGCACGACCCATTTGCTCGGGCGTCAATTTTGGAAAAAAGTAGTCGTCTGCTCTTTCGAATTCGACCCGGTTACCATTGATGTCGTGCAACGTTTGCTCGTCATCGTTCCATCCGCGCAGCCCCAGTTTCAGAGAAGCGACATTTCTGTATCCCATCAACTGCATTGTGTGGGCGGCCAGTACACTTCGATTGCCGGATCGACAGATGACAATAATTCGATCATTCCTTGCCTCAACCAGTTCCGGGACTGTTTCCTCGTATCCGTATTCGCACGCTGTTTCCAGAATGCCCCGGGGCACATTCAGTGATCCCGATATATGCATACGTTCGAATTCCGTCGGACACCTGACGTCAAGGAGCAGGGGGGAGGTGCCGGATTTGAGTTCCTCGACCATATCCCAGGGAAAGATTTCAGTCACGTTAGAGGCGACGTCGGCTACCAGATCCTTGAATGTTTTGTAAGACATGTCGGCTTTTCTGTTTTTGCCTATTAGAAAGTAATATATTAGTCGTTGCTAATTTACAAGTGACGCGTTATCAATGCGCGCTTCAAATCTCACCTGTGAATTCCGGGTATGACGTGCTATGCCCCCACCGTGCAGGGACTAGTTGCTGCACCCAATTTCTGTGATGCCGGAGGATTAAATCAATGGCCAAGAAGAAAAAGTCTGCAAAGGCTGCGTTCATGACGTTCAACGTCGTTTACGAGGACGGAACGCTCAGTTCCAACCGCCGCGTTGCGAGCGAATTGCTTGATGATTCCTTTGGGGATGACGTCATGCATCTTGCCCGTACAGCCATCGAGGACCAGGACAACGAAATCGCGCAACGTTCCGGTATTCGCAAGGGAAAGATCAAGACGATCAAGCCTGTTTAGAGAGAAGGCGTTACTTCAATTCAGCGCAATATTTGAATTCCCTTGACTTTGCTCTGTTAAAAGCGCCAATTGTCGCCAGCGACACTCCCCAAAGGTCAACTTTTTGATCTCATGCCGACGTTTTCTAGCGTCGGCCTCGTTTTCTCTGACATATCGGGCGTTTCGTTAGGCGGGCTCTGTAATTGTGCAGTGCGCGTCGATGGCGCTGGCATCGGCATCGCGAAAGCGGTGACCCGTTCTGGCATCCGATAACCATGTTTTGAGAAAAGAGAAAGACCATATGACCGATTTTTTGGGCCTTAAACTGGCCCCGACCATTCTTCGTGCCGTAGAAGCCGAAGGCTACACCACCCCGACCCCCATTCAACTTCAGTCGATACCCGCCCTGCTTGAGGGGCATGACTTGCTCGGCGTTGCCCAGACGGGCACCGGCAAGACCGCAGCGTTCTCCCTTCCGATCCTGCATCGACTTCAGGAAAAGACCGTTCATCAGGATGGCCGCCGTACGCCCCGCGCCCTGGTTCTTGCGCCGACGCGCGAACTTGCCGGTCAGATCGGCGAGAGCCTCCGTACCTATGGGCAGCACCTTGGCCTGCGCCATGCCGTTGTCTTTGGCGGCACGTCCATCCGGAACCAGATCCGCATTCTGTCACGCGGCGTCGATATCCTTGTCGCCACGCCGGGTCGCTTGCTCGACCTGATGAACCAGAGGCAGGTACGCCTTGATCGTGTCGAGATCTTTGTCCTTGATGAAGCCGACCGCATGCTCGACATGGGGTTCATCCCCGACGTTAAGAAGATTTCCGCAGCCATTCCGAAGAAGCGCCAGACGGTTCTGTTTTCGGCAACAATGCCCAAGTCCGTCCAGAGCCTCGCCGATGGCCTGTTGAATGATCCGGTCCACGTTGAAGTGGCGCCGACATCAACGACGGCCGAACGTGTCGAGCAGCATGTGCTTTTCGTTCACAAGGACAAGAAGCGCGCCCTGCTGGCAGAACTGATGAATGATCGCTCGATCGAACGGGTCCTGATTTTCACCCGGACCAAGCATGGCGCCGACCGCGTCGCAAGGCACCTGGACGATCATGGCGTTCGTTCCGACGCCATTCATGGCAACAAGGCGCAGAATGCCCGTGAACGCGCGTTAAACGGTTTCCGTAACGGCAAGATCCGGGCGCTCGTCGCGACCGATATCGCGGCGCGCGGTATTGATGTTGACGGCGTTACCCACGTGATCAACTTCGAGCTTCCAAACGATCCGGAAAGCTACGTTCACCGTATCGGTCGGACGGCGCGCGCCGGTGCAACCGGTATTGCGCTTTCGTTCTGTGACCGGGAGGAACGCGGTTACCTGCGCGATATCGAGAAGACAATTCGCCAGACGGTTACCGTGAATGAAGACCACTCGTATCATGCGGCCGATATCGCCAACGATCCCGGTCATGGCAAACGCGGCCCGTCGAAGAACGGAAATTTCCGCAAGAACAACAATGGCTCCGGCCAGCGTCGCAGAAATCCCAAGCGGGGATCGCGTCCTTCGGTGAAGGCTGCGTAGAAACCTGCCTGCTGTTACGGTTTGATCAAACACCCGGCTCCTTTCAGGCAGCCGGGTGTTTTTTTGTTTCCACTGTTCGTCGGGGCTGTTTACCGGATGCTGTGATAGGACGAGAATGCCCGGAATGTTCGCCCTGCATCGACGGAGAAAATAGGTGTCTGAATTTGACGTTATTGTCATCGGGGGCGGGGCCGCTGGATTGATGTGCGCCATCGAGGCGGGAAAGCGTGGTCGTTCTGTCCTTGTTCTGGACCATGCGCCGAACATCGGCGAAAAGATCAGGATATCGGGCGGCGGGCGATGCAACTTCACGAACCGCGTTATCTCTCCCGATAATTACCTTTCCGAAAACCCCCGGTTCTGCGTTTCCGCGCTGCGTCGTTACGGGCCGTCCGATTTCATCGCCCTGCTGGAACGGTACGGTATCGCCTATCATGAAAGGGCGCTGGGGCAGTTGTTCTGCGACGACTCGGCCAAGCAGATCGTTGATATGCTGCTTGCTGAATGTCTTGATGCGAACGTTCGCATTCAGACGGCGGCGACAATACAATCCGTTCAGAAAACGTCAGATGGTTTCTCGGTCGCGACAAGCAAGGGGGCTTTCGATTCTGATTCGCTCGTTGTTGCGACAGGCGGAAGATCCATACCAAAGATTGGCGCCAGCGGTTTTGGCTATGACCTCGCCCGCCAGTTCGGCCTGAAAATTGTGCCGACGCGCCCGGGACTTGTACCATTGGTATTCGACAGCGCGCTGCTGGAGAGGTTTCGACCGCTTTCCGGGATATCCCTTCATGTTGTGGTTCGCTGCGGCAAGGCGCACTTTGCCGAAGCGCTTCTGTTCACCCACCGCGGCATCAGCGGCCCGGCTATTCTGCAGGTTTCTTCCTATTGGCGGGAAGGGGAAGCGATTCGGATCGACCTGCGCCCCGGAACCGATGTGTTCAGCGTCTTGAAGGAAGCAAAAATCAACAGGCCCAAACAGCAACCCCTCACGGTCCTTTCGGAGATTCTGCCGCGCAGGTTGGCGCAGATTATTTGTGAGCCGCTGGTTGCACCGTCAGCACTTGCCGATACGCCGGACAAGGTGTTGCGCGTACTGGCCGATGCGATCAATGACTGGAAGGTCGTTCCGAGTGGCGACGAAGGATACCGGGTCGCGGAAGTAACGCTTGGGGGCGTCGATACATCGGAAATTTCGTCAAAGACGTTCGAGGCGAATGCCGTTCCCGGCCTTTATTTTATAGGAGAGGTCGTCGATGTGACGGGCCATCTCGGCGGGTATAATTTCCAGTGGGCCTGGTCATCGGGGCATGCGGCAGGGCAGTTCGCCTGATTCTCATCCCGAAGTCGGCATACCCCTGACCCTGCACGGCGTTTCTTTTTTCTGAATTCCCACCTACCCCCTAGGGATTGGGGTGTCCACATGCTCTGATTGGTTATGATTTTTCCGGCCTCTGATTTTTGAAAATAAGAAAAACACAAATAAAACAATGAATTATCGTTGCTTTTCCTGGGTTCTGGTTCATCGAAAAAAAATGTATCACCCACTAGAATGCTCTTGATTTTTGATTCGGATAAGATCATTTGTTTTCGTGTCGGGAATGATGACAGAATCGACGATTGTCGCGCGACGGTCCCCCGACAGGTTCAGGATACCCTCTGATGGACGTCCTCGAAGAACCTCCAAGTTGCGGCGCCGCCGCAGCTATAGAATCTTCACCCCAGAACAATATCTCTACCTTGATCAACCGTACGGTTCGCCGTCCTGCGGTACGTCCCGTTGACGGTATCGCAAAGCTGGCGCCGTTGTCGGTCCGTCAGCGTGGGGAGCGGTTTCCTTCCGGCGAACAGACGAAGGCCTTTCGTCTGAAGTTCTTTCCCAAGGCGACCGCCGCGGAATGGAACGACTGGCGCTGGCAGATTCGCAACCGGATCAAGTCCCTTGAAATGCTGGAACGGATTTTCGCTTTGTCGGATGACGAGCGCGAAGCCGTACGCAGCCACACGGGTTCGCTGCCGGTCGGCATTACGCCTTATTACGCCAGTCTGATGAGTCTGAGCGATCCGGGGGACGCCATACGGCGCACCCATGTTCCGGTCGGGCAGGAATATATCAGGATGCCGGGCGAGGCAGATGACCCCTTGGGCGAGGATCACGATACCGCCGCGCCGGGGCTGGTCCATCGTTATCCCGACCGGGTTCTGTTCCTGACGACCGGGTTCTGCTCCACCTATTGCCGTTATTGCACACGTTCGCGCATGGTCGGCGAGGCGGGCGGCGAGTACGATTTCTCCACCCGGCAGTGGGAACAGGCGTTGACCTATATCGCCAGACATCCGGAAATTCGCGATGTTCTGCTTTCGGGCGGCGACCCCCTGACGATCGCTGACGAGAAACTTGATTACCTGCTGGGCCGTCTTCGCGACATCCCCCATGTGGAATTCATCCGCATCGGGACGAAGGTGCCGACGGTCCTGCCCATGCGCGTGACCAAGTCGCTCGTCCGCATGCTGCGCAAGCATCATCCCCTGTGGATGAGCATCCATGTGACGCATCCCTCGGAGCTGACGCCTGAGGCGACGGAAGCCTACGCGCGCCTTGCCGATGCGGGTATTCCGCTGGGCAGCCAGACGGTCCTGCTGAAGGGCATCAACGACGAGGTGTCGACGATGAAGACCCTGATGCACGGCCTGCTGAAGCGCCGGGTGAAACCGTATTACCTTTACCAGTGCGATCCGATCACCGGATCGGCGCATTTCCGCACCCCCGTAGAAAAGGGGCTGGAGATTATCGAAGGCCTGCGTGGTCATACAACGGGGTACGCCGTACCCACATACGTTATCGACGCGCCGGGCGGCGGCGGCAAAATCCCGCTGATTCCCAATTACGTCGCGGGGCGGGAAGGCGACGACCTGCTTTTGCGTAACTTTGAAAACAACGTCTATCGCTACACCGATCCGAACGGTTGCACCGGTTCGGACGGCGCGTGATGGAGGGCAGTAAAATGCGTGTTGGCCTGACATACGACCTGCGGGACGACTATCGAGCGATGGGCTTCTCCGAAGAGGCCGTCGCCGAGTTTGATTCAGTGGAAACCATCGACGAGATCGAGGGGGCGCTGAATCGCCTCGGCTACGCGACGGACAGGATTGGCCATATCCGAACCCTCGCAGCGCGGCTTGTCGCGGGTGATCGCTGGGACCTGGTGTTCAATATCGCCGAAGGGGTAAGCGGCCGTTCCCGCGAAGCGCAGGTGCCCGCGTTGCTCGAAGCCTATGGC
>JAPHTL010000346.1 GCA_026193355.1 Rhodospirillales bacterium | reverse complement strand
TCGTTGACATCAAGCGGGATCTTTCCCGTCGCCTGCGCCGCGTCGGTATGGAAGAAGACCTTTCTTTCGCGGCAGATGGCGCCGATTTCCTTCAAGGGCTGAATCACGCCGATCTCGTTGTTCACGGCCATGATCGACACCAGAATGGTCTTGTCCGTGATCGCGGCGCGCAACTGGTCGAGGTCGACCAGGCCATTCTCCATAACCGGCAGATAAGTAACGTCAACACCGTCCTGCTCCAGCGCCCGACAGCTTTCCAGAACGCATTTGTGCTCGGTGACGACCGTGATGACGTGGTTCTTCTGATCCTTGTAGAAACCGGCAACGCCCTTGATCGCCAGATTGTTTGATTCCGTCGCACCGGACGTGAAAATGATTTCCTTGGGATCGGCCCCGATAAGAGAGGCGACCTGACCGCGCGCCTTTTCGACACCGTCTTCGGCGCGCCATCCGTACTGATGGTTCCGGGAATGCGGGTTGCCGAACTTCTCGTTGAAATAGGGAAGCATCGCCTCGATCACACGGGGATCCGTCGGCGTCGTCGCCTGATAATCGAGATAGACGGCCTGTTTGCGCCGCGATGTGTTGGTGCTTGCGTTCATACCTTCTTCTTTCCTGTCATCTGGCTCAACCGCACTAAGCCGCCGTAGCCGTCACTTTCCCATTCTTTCGCAGGCGATCACGCAGACCGCACCACGCACTTACAAATCGCTCGATCCCCGCCGCGTCGCTGGACCAGCCGAGGCTGACCCGGATGGCGGAGGATGCCGTATCGTCATCCGCCCCGATGGCCTTCAGAACATGCGAAGGTGCCACCTTTCCCGACGAGCAGGCCGCACCGCCACTGATCATCACGCCCTCCAGATCAAGGGCCATGACCTGGGTTTCGGCCGAAACACCCGGAAGGGCGAAACAACTCGTGTTTGGCAGTCTCTCGCAACCTTTGGCGAAAAAGACCGCTTCCGGCGCATGCGCCCCGATGTCCGCTTCCATACGATCACGCAGGGCCGCAATCGTCATATGGGATGTCAGATCACGCTTCGCCATACCTGCCGCAACAGAAAATCCTGCAATGCCCGGAAGATTCTCGGTGCCGGGCCGCAGCCCTTTTTCCTGTCCGCCGCCGCGCACGGATGGGCGCAGGCGCACACCGTCGCGCACGAAAAGCGCCCCGACGCCTTGCGGACCGCCAATCTTGTGGGCGGAAATGCTCAGCAAGTCCACGCCAAGCGATTCCACATCCACCGGAATCTTCCCGACGGCCTGCACAGCATCGCAGTGAACGATGGCGCCGTGCGCATGGGCAAGGGCGACGACCTCAGCCATCGGGCTTATCGCGCCGGTCTCGTTGTTGGCGAGCATGACAGTAACAAGCGCCGGCGTGTCGTCCTCGCAAAGCGCCGCTTCAAGCGCGCCCGGATTGATCACCCCGTTTGCGTCCACGGCCACAAAACCACGATCAACATGGCCACGAAGGCCCGCATTGCGGACGGAGAGGTGTTCTGCGGCGGTGAGCAGGATTCTTTTGCGGCCCGTTCCGTTCAGGGCGATATGGTTGCTCTCCGTCCCGCCCGATGTGAAGACGACCTCGGAAGGTTTCGCCCCGATCAACGCGGCCACGATTTCCCGTGAATCCTCCATCAACGCGCGGGCCGCGCGGCCTGCGGCGTGAACCGATGACGGATTGCCACGGCCCGCCGCGGCCGTCATGGCCTCGGCCACGCCCGGCCGGATCGGCGCACTCGCATTGAAATCAAGGTAAACGGTCGAGGTCATGTCACCCACTTTGAACCTTCGCGCCACGCCCTACTGCGCGGCGGCAATCGCAGGATCGAGATCACCAAGGAAGAGGGAGCCGCTGCTTCCAAGGACGCGTTTCTGGATGACGTCCTCGATGGTGATTGAACTGAGGTACAGGTAGATCTGGTTCCCAAGTTCTTCCCACAGGTCGTGGGTAAGGCAGCGGCTTTTGTTGACACGACAACCCGTCGGAGAACCGGCTTCACAGCGCGTGGCCGAAATCGGTTCGTCAACAGCCATGATGATGTCCGACATGCGAACATCAGAGGGATCGTGGGCAAGCAAATAACCGCCGCCCGGCCCTCTAACGCTTTTAACCAACCCACCCTTGCGCAACTTCCCGAAAAGTTGCTCCAGATAGGAAAGCGAGATTTCCTGACGATCTGCGATATCGGCCAGCGCCACCGGTTTTCCGGCGCTATGCGCAGAAAGATCGACCATCGCCATCACGGCGTACCGTCCTTTTGTACTAAGTCTCAAAACACTCTCCTTTGCATGAGCGGCCCGGCATCAATTCCCGTTCCCGCTTTTGATTTCACCAGCACCCGGTCAGGGCTTGCCCGCAACGGCTTCGGCCTTTTCCTCGACCTCATCAGCGCCGCCATCGGTTGCCTCAAGGAGGTTCACCTCCTTCGGTGCGGTCTTCGTTTTTGTTTCCTCAAGTTCCTCAACCCGGGCCATCAGAAGCGATACCTGCCTCCGCAAGCTGTCGATTGAGCGCGCCACGGGGTCAGGAACATCCCCCGACGGTGTGCCGTAAGCGCAAAATTCGTCATCACCTTTATTCTTGCGCCGCATCAACATGCGGGCCGGAATGCCAACGACGGTAACGCCCTTGGGAACATCGCTGAGCACCACCGCATTGGCGCCGATTCGCGACCCTTCGCCGAGGGTGAGCGGCCCAAGAACCTGCGCCCCCGAACCAACGATCACGCCGTCTTCAAGGGTTGGGTGGCGCTTGCCCTTGTCGATCGTCGTCCCACCCAGCGTTACACCCTGATAAAGCGTGACATCATTTCCTATCTCGGCGGTCTCGCCGATAACAACACCGGTGCCGTGGTCGATAAACAGGCGTCGACCAATCGTGGCTCCGGGATGAATTTCAATCGCGGTGAACACCTTGGCGAAGTGGGAAAGGAACCGGCCAAGCAGATACCATTCGCGTTTCCATGCCCCGTGGGCGAGGCGATAAAACAGGATCGCGTGAAGCCCCGGATAGCACAAAAGCACCTCAAGGCGGGAGCGCGCCGCCGGGTCTCGAACGATAAAAGAATCGATATCTTCTTTAAGTCTCTTGAAAACCATGTGTCCCGTCGTGCTAATATCCGCGCCTTCCGCTGAACCCTATTGGGGGCAGGCGGAAGAGGGTACTCCCGAATAACCACAAGGGTTATCGGGTTTATATATGATATCCGACAAAAATGGTCAAGTAAGTTCGGCCATTTTTATTGCATATTTTTAGATGATACCAATTATCGTTGTCGGGCATGAGCCCGGCTCTCGTTTCCCTTGCAGCAAATACGGGACGTCATGCCTGAAGTCATTTTCAATGGGCCGGAAGGCCGCATAGAAGGCCGCTATCACCATAGCAAGGCCCCGAATGCTCCGATCGCGCTTCTGCTGCATCCTAATCCGCAGCAAGGCGGCACCATGAACAACAAGGTCGTTTACGATCTGTATCATGAGTTTGTTAACCGCGGGTTTTCGACCCTCAGGTTCAATTTTCGCGGCGTCGGCCGGTCGCAAGGACATTACGACAGCGGTCAGGGCGAACTGGCGGATGCAGCGACGGCGCTCGACTGGATGCAGGGGATCAACCCGAACTCCAACGTTTGCTGGGTCGCAGGTTATTCGTTCGGCGCGTGGATTGGCATGCAGCTTCTGATGCGCCGGCCCGAGATTTCAGGTTTTATTTCGATCTCGCCGCCCGCAAGCATGTACGACTTCACGTTCCTGGCCCCATGCCCGTCGTCGGGACTTATTGTGCACGGCAGTGCTGACACCGTCATTCCCGAAGATTCCGTGGCAAAGCTGGCCGACAAACTGTCGAGCCAGAAGAACATCACGGTCGCATACGACGTCATCAAGGGTGCGGATCATTTCTACCGCGACAAGATGGACGAGTTGCGCAGCAAGGTCGAAACCTACCTTGATGGGGCTTTGGCCCCGACCGCCTAGGGCCTTCGAAAGAGAACCCCGCCGCAGACCGGGCGCGGCACACCGGTCGTTCCCGGCAGGCTAAGCGGCAGGCCGCGAAGCGACCGGACGGCCAGAAACGCAAAAGCTTGCGCCTCAAGCGCATCGCCGTCCCAGCCCATGGTTTCGACAGGGACAACGGGCGCATCAAGGGCCTGCTCAAGGGCAGCCATCATCACCGGATTGCGCCGTCCTCCTCCGCACACCAGCCACTTCTCGGGGCTTGCAGGAAGGAAGCCACCAGCCAACGCCACGGCCATGGCGCTCAGCGCCGTCAGCGTCGCCGCCCCATCGGAAGCCGACATCCCGGACAGATGGTCGTGCGCAAGGCGGGAAAACGTATCCCTGTCGAGGGATTTGGGGGGACGCCTTGCGAAAAACGGATCACGAAGAATACTGTCGATGACTGTTCCGTCAGGCATTCCCGATCGGGCAAGGGCGCCGTCAACGTCCATATTCCGCCCTGTTTTTTCCGCAACCCAATCATCGATCAGGGCGTTACCCGGCCCTGTGTCGAACGCCATGATCGAGGCCTCATCCGCGCCGATCCAGGTGACGTTGGCGACACCCCCGATATTAAGGACGGCAAGTGGCCGTTCGATTCCGGACGCAAGAGCTGCATGATAGAGCGGGGCCAGAGGCGCCCCCTCCCCCCCTGCCGCAACGTCGGCGCTTCGGAAATCGGCAACGACGTCAATTCCGGTCATGCGTGCCAACAGGCCGCCATCGCCGATCTGCAGCGTCCTTCCGGCCTCTGGCGCATGCATGATCGTGTGTCCGTGAAAGCCAATCACATCAACGGATGACGGATCGATCGCGTGGGCCGACAAGAAGGCATCGACGGCGTCAGCGTGACGTTCCGTCATTTTACGTTCGGCTTCCACAACCCTTTCATTTCTCGCCCCCACGCCAAGGACGGAGGCAAGCATTTCACGGGTGGCTGAATCGTAGGGGAACGTCTGCGACGGGCCGAATGCGCTGATGGCATGGCCGTCCGTCGTCAGCAAGGCGACATCGACGCCATCCATTGATGTCCCACTCATCAGGCCGATGGCGTTGTAGTTGGGCGGGCGGGGCATCTATATCCGACTCCGGTTCGCAGTGGCGGCGTTGTGCGCTCAAGGTGATTGTGCTAATTACCCCGCCCATCGGCAAGCAAAGTAACACGTGCTACCGCCAGCGTTCTTCACAAAGGCTCAGATTGCAGATGGCCAGTCACCGTTCCGATTTCATTCGCACGATTGTCGAGCGCGGATTCCTCCATCAGTGCACGGACCTGGAGGAACTCGACGCAAAGGCCGCCGGGGGAACGATCTCGGCTTACATCGGCTTCGATTGCACGGCGCCAAGCCTTCACGTCGGCTCCATGGTGCCCATCATGTTGTTACGCCGCCTGCAACAGGCGGGGCACAAGCCGATTGTCCTGATGGGCGGCGGAACGACAAAGGTCGGTGACCCTTCGGGCAAGGACGAATCCCGCAAGCTGCTGTCCGACGCTGATATCGATGCGAACATGGCCAGCATCAAGAAGGTGTTCTCCCGCTTCCTGACATTCGGCGACGGCCCCACCGACGCCGTCATGGTGAACAACGATGACTGGCTCCAGGACATCCAGTACATCCCCTTCCTGCGCGAGTACGGGCCACATTTCACCATCAACCGCATGTTGTCCTTCGATTCGGTGAAACTGCGCCTGGAACGCGAACAGCCGCTGACCTTCCTCGAATTCAACTACATGATCCTTCAGGCCTACGACTTCCTGGAACTGAACCGCCGCAATGGCTGCACCCTGCAAATGGGCGGATCGGATCAGTGGGGAAACATCGTCAACGGGGTGGAGCTTACCCGCAGGGTCGCCGGCAATACCGTTTATGGCCTTACCGTGCCGCTGATGACCACTTCCTCAGGCGCGAAGATGGGCAAAACGGCGGCTGGAGCGGTCTGGCTCAACGAAGACATGCTTTCGCCTTATGATTACTGGCAGTACTGGCGCAACACCGAAGACGCGGATGTCGGGCGATTCCTGCGCCTGTTCACGGATATGGATCTGGCCGAGATCGCCCGCCTGGAAGCCCTTTCCGGAAACGAGGTCAACGAGGCCAAGAAGGTTCTGGCGACGGAGGCGACGGCGCTATGTCACGGTCGCGAGGCGGCTGAGGCCGCAGCCGAAACCGCCCGCAAGACGTTCGAGGAAGGAACGCTTGGCAACGATCTGCCGAGCATTGACGTTCCAAAGGGTGATCTTGAAAAAGGCATCCCGGCATTCGTCCTGCTCGTCAAGGCCGGTTTGGCCACCAGCAATGGTGAGGCGCGGCGATTGATCAAGGGCGGCGGCGGCAGGGTGAACGATGTCGCCATCGCATCGGAAACGCAGGAAGTCACGGCCGCCGACATCAGCCCCGAAGGCGTGATCAAGCTGTCCTCCGGGAAGAAACGACACGCCCTCGTCAGACCTTCCTGAACGCGTTCCGCCTGATTCACCTCAATTTATTTTAGGTAGTTCCAGAACGGGGTCCGCAGAAGGAACAACGCCCGGCTGCGAGCCGTCGCTGTCGCCAATCTTGAAAAGATTGCGGAAGAACCCCGGCGCCAGCGCCGAAAGCGGATTAACCGTCACCTCCGGTTTCTCGATAGAGCCGCTGACCTTGTAGTTCGCGGCGAAAATGCCGCCCCCCTCCTCACCGCCGGTCAGGATATCGCCCAGAACCGGGATGCGCCCGAAAAGTGAGTTGAGCGCATAGATGGGGACAATCGTCCCCTCAAGATCAACAAAATCGGCGTAGGTATAAAGGCGCCCCGAAGCGGTGAGGCCGATCGAGGTGCCCGTCGCCTTCGCATCCGTGATCAGTATCTCGCCGGGCCGCGACTGGAACGGCACCTCAAGCGTCTGAAAGGCCAGCCCCCTGCCGCCAAGACTGTCCAGTGCGCCGGTCAGCGCCGCGATATTCAGGATATGCGCCAACAAGGGCGCCTTGACCATCCGGTAATCCCTGACCAGCAACATCCCGCTGAGAGGTGAATCGGGGTGCGTGTCATCATATTCACCGGTGATCTCCAGAGAGCCTCCTTCCATATTCGGGAACAGGTCGAATACGCGAAGCGTTTCACCCGCATCCTCTGAAGTGACAAGGAGGGAGCGTTTATTCCCCTTCGGCTCAACCAGAACGCGGAACGTCTTGCCATCGCCGATCAACGCATCAAGAACGACGTTCTTCCAGGTTCTGTTCTCATGCGCGAAAGCGCCCGACACCCTGGTGAGATCCTGATCCGAACCAAGCCACACGTTATCGAGCCTGAAGGACACGGTAACCGGCGGAAAACTGTCCCCGGGGTTTTCGGGCGTCACAACTTCATCATCAAAAAAGTTTTTCCGAATAGGCGTCAGATCAAACCCCGCGCCCGTCACATCCGCATCCCACCCCCTGCCCTTTCCGGGAATGAAAATCCCCGAAATATCCGTCCGCCCCTGACTGAGCCTGTCGAGGTTGATGCGACGAACGGAGCCGGTCTTTTTATCGAAACTGACGCTTCCCCGTACGATCAAATCACCGGCCTCGACGTCAACGCGGGAAACCTCCAGCACCTTTCGCGCCTTCAGTTTCATTTCAACCTCGGCGCGGCCGGCAACACCGGATTCTTTCCGCCAGTCGAGAAGGGGCAGGTTGAGGCTCGTCTCCATCAGATCAAGGGTAGCCGTCATTTCATCCGGGCGACCGTCATATTCGGTGAGCACAAATCCGGCATCCATCGATCCCGAAACATACCCTCCGGTAAAGGGTGGAAAGGCAAGGCCGACCTCTTTGGCCAACTGCGTTTCACTGACAGCGCCATGAAGGGAATAACGGCTCTTGAAGGGCGCCTTGCCTGTGAAGTTTTCCCTCCAGCGCATGGCCACGGGAATGGTGCCCAGTTTGACCTTCCCACCAACATCCATTCCATTTCTGTCGATATTGAGATCCAGGCGGCCTTCGGACATGTCCAGACCAAGAACCACATTGGCCAAGCTGACATCCTGCAGTGTCGAAGAAGCCGTAACACCAACCCCCTCGAAGGTCAGCGCTTTCTCCAGGAGAAAATCAAGCGACAGGCGAGTGACCGATTGTCCCGAGGCGTTTTCCGGCTTTATTCCGACGACAGATGCAAAGCCGAGGGGCTCTCCGTCGATAATTTTCAGGGCGTTGCGTATGGGGCCCTCTATCGTCAGATCAATATCGGCGTACTGGTCATAGGCATCGAGACCCGACAGAATGACTGTGCCTTCGCGCAGGGCCATCCCAGCCGATTGCCCGCCAAGGATATTGATGTCGATCTTTTTCCTGTCGAAACGCACATGCCCACCCAGATTACGGGCCTTCGGCATCGGGGGAAGGTAATCGACCGTAACCCCGGAAAGATTCATCGTGCCCGTCGCCGACACGATATCGATTTCACCCTCCCGGCCGATCTTGACCGCTCCTTCAACCTGGGCTTCGTCAAGCTTTCCTTCGGAAAGGTGCGTCGTCACCCAGGCATGGGCATCGGCCCCAAGGGACGAGGGCCAATAAAGGGCGGCGTCATCAACCATGACATTGCGAATTGCCCCCCTAAGCTCGAGGAAAAAGCCATCGGCGCCCTGATCGCTCGCTTCTATATGGGCCGCCGCCGTAGGCCCGCCCAGATCGAGGTTCACCAGATCGGCTTCGACGCGCCCGATCCCTGGATAGAAGAAAAGGCGACCGCTAACCTTGCGGACGGGAAACTTGTGATTCAGCGGCGCGGGAAAGTCGACATGCGCATCCTTGCCAAAAACAAGGGAGAAGTCCTCGATCGCGATATTGCCCGCGCCACCGGCCAGCCGGCCACGCAAGACACCCTCCCGAACCTCGACCCCCTTCCCTGTCACTCCGGGCAAGACAAGGCGACCCGCATCAACAGACAGGTCAAAACTCGCGGATTCGAAAAGCCAGCTTGATGTCATCGTTCCGGTCAGGGTTCCCGACACACGGCCGTCGTAGAATTGCAGGAAATCCAGTTCTGGCGACAGCTTTGCGAGGGCCGCAGGGTTGGCGTCGAAAATGTCCACGCCGAAGTCCGTGCGCCGGGTCTGCTTGTTGAAACTGCCGACTGCGCCGACTTCGAGTCTGTGTTCATCAACAATGATAATCGATGTCATTTCCCCGCGAATACCGTCGCGTTCACGGGTAAGGACGATTTCGGTTCCAGGCGCACGCCAGGATGTGTTGCTCAAGCGGTCATATACCGCCATATCCCCGTTCACGACGCGCACACGCTTGAGGTAACTCAACGGCCTGTCGGGATTGGGTTTCGCAAGGATGTCCCCAAGAATTCGGTCAATAAGCCTGAACCTGCTTTGCCCTTCGCCCGCATTGGCAAACCCCACCAGAAAGCTTCCGTCCAGTTCACGCTGAAGCCTGAGGCCAGCACCGAACACCTCGATCGTTCGTGGCGCAAGCTGGCCGCTCATGAGAGCGGCGGCGCTGAGAGAAAGGGAGAGTTCGGGGATATCGCCGATGGTGGCGCCGTCAGGGCCCGTCACATGGACGCCAAGAACGCGAATATCCAGGTTTCGCTGCCAACCGGCCCACGTCAGGATGGTGTCGGCAATCTCGACTTTAACGGCATCGGACTTGGAAGAAAGGGCGGTTTCAACATAGGGGTTCATAAACCCCAAAGAGATCGGCCCGGTGGACAGTCGCCACGCGATCACGCCCAACACAACAGCCATGCCGACGCCGAGACCGCCGACAACATGCATCAGAAACCGAATCGTATGGCGGATCAACGGCACCCCTTTCGAAACGGCGTCTTGACCAATCTCCCCCCATCAATCAGTGTTCGCCAAATCGGGGAACTTATGGCATGGCCGATTATTACCTTCTCGGAGAGCAAAACCAACCACCGGCTCCAGCAAACAAGGAGCAGGAAGCCATTGGCTTCGAATCCTGGCTGGATGCGGCAAGCCAGAGCACGGCGGAAACCAAGGCTTTTGCCGAAAAAATGGCTGGCGACGCCCCAGGTAGACGATACCTTTCCGCCCTCTTCGGCAACAGCCCTTTCCTGACCCTTTGCGCCATACGGGAAGTTGAGTTCGCCTGCCGAATCGGCCGGGATGGACCTGACGCATCGCTCGCCTGGGCCCTTGACGATCTGCAGACGGCGACAAGGGAAACGAATGACCTGACCATGATCGGCAAGGCATTGCGAACGGCAAAGCGCCGCGCCGCCCTTGCCATCGGCATAGCAGACATCACGCAGACATGGCCGCTGGAAAGGGTTACGGGAAACCTCAGCGCATTCGCGGAAACCGCCATAGCATCGAGCATCCCCGCCCTTTTGCGCGAGGGTGAAAGCCGGGGCTCCTTCAACATCAGGCACCCCGATGATCCGTCGCGCGACAGCGGGTTGATCATCCTCGGCATGGGCAAGCTCGGCGGGCGGGAACTCAACTATTCCAGCGATATCGACATCATTGTCCTCTATGACAGCGAAATCATCGGAACAGATCAGGTCGACGGCCTTCAACAAGGATTCGTCCGGCTGACGCGCGGACTTGTAAAGGCGCTCGACGAACGAACAGCCGATGGATACGTGTTCCGGACGGATCTCAGGCTGCGGCCGGATCCCGGGTCAACCCCGGTCGCCATGTCTGTGGTCGCCGCCGAGGCTTACTATGAAAGCGTCGGCCAGAACTGGGAACGCGCCGCCATGATCAAGGCGCGCCCGGTCGGCGGCGACCTGAAGGCGGGCGCATTGTTCCTCGAACGCCTGCGCCCCTTCATTTGGCGAAAGTATCTCGATTTCGCCGCCATCCAGGATGTTCACTCGATCAAAAGGCAGATCAACGCGCACCGGGGTGGATCGGCCATCGCCGTTCATGGCCACAACGTCAAACTTGGGCGCGGCGGCATTCGCGAGATCGAGTTCTATGCGCAGACCCAGCAATTGATCTGGGGCGGACGGAATCCGGAACTGCGGATTGCGCCAACCTGCGACGCGCTGCGGGCCCTTGTCAGAATGGAACGCGTAACGCCGGAAGCAGCGGACGACCTGATCGATTCCTATCGCTTCCTGCGCGGCGTGGAGCATCGCCTGCAAATGATCGACGACCAACAGACCCACAGCCTGCCGCAAAGCGACGAGGAATTGCGTCATGTTGCGGTTTTTCTCGGGTATCCGGATACGGAACCTTTCGTCGAAGACCTTCTGCATCACCTGCGACGCGTCGAACGTCACTATGGCCGTTTGTTCGAGGAATCGCCGGAACTTACGGCGCAGGGGAACGATTTCGGCAACCTCGTTTTCACCGGCGGCGATACGGACCCGGACACAATTCACACCCTTGAGCATCTGGGATTCACAAACCCACAGGCCGTGGATGCGACGGTTCGTGGATGGCACCACGGACGTTATCGCGCCACCCGCAGCAAACGGGCGCGTGAAATCCTGACGGAACTGATGCCTGCGCTGCTCTCCGCGCTGGGCAAGACCGCCACCCCGGACGCCGCCTTCATGAAGTTCGACGAATTTCTTTCCAGACTGCCGGGTGGCGTGCAGCTCTTCTCGATGTTCCATTCCAACCCGGAACTTCTTGAGCTTGTCGCGGAACTAATGGGTGGGGCGCCACGCCTTGCCGAGGGACTGAGCCGAAGCCCATCGCTTCTCGAAGCCGTCCTGACGCAGGATTTCTTCGACCCCCCGCCATCACCGACCGAGATGGACGAGGACCTGGACAAGCAACTGGCGCAGGCGCTCGACTATGAAGACGTGCTGAACATCACCCGACAGTGGAAAAACGACCGCACCTTCCAGGTCGGGGTGCAATTGCTGCGCGGCATTCTGGAGGCGGAATCCGCAGCGCTTGCCTACAGCAATATTGCCGAAACGTCGGTCAGCAGGCTTATTCCCCGTGTCGAGGAGGCCTTTGCCGAAGCCCACGGACGCATCCCCGAAGCGGGCATGGTGGTCGTCGCCATGGGCAAGCTGGGCAGCAGGGAAATGACGCCCCTGTCCGACCTCGACCTGATTTTCATCTACGACTGCCCGAACGGAGAGGCGGAATCGGACGGCAAACGCCCCCTTCCCCTGACGCAGTATTTCGCCAAGTTGAGCCAGCGGATCATCAACGCGATTACGGCGCCGACAAACCAGGGGGAGCTTTACGAGGTCGATATGCGGCTGCGCCCGTCGGGCAAGGCCGGACCGATCGCAACCAGCATGGCTTCCTTCATCCAGTACCACGAAGGCGAGGCATGGACCTGGGAGGAAATGGCCCTGACGCGGGCGCGAACCATCTCCGGCCCGCCGCCGCTTCGCAAAAAGGTCGAAGACATCATCCACGACACCCTGACCCGACCTTGCGACCCCGACAAGCTGGTAAGGGATGTCGCCGAAATGCGGGCGCGGATCGACAAGGAAAACCATTCTGACTTCGCCTGGGAAATGAAGTACCGCCGTGGTGGCCTCGTGGATATTGAATTCATCACCCAGTATCTGCTGTTGCTAAACGCCCACAGGCACCCCAAGGTTCTCCGCACGGGGACCCGCAATTCGCTTCAGGCCCTGCGCGATATCGGCGCATTGGGCGACGATGACGCAAACACCCTGTTGGTGGCCCTGCGCCTGTGGCATGCATTGCAGAACATGCTGCGCCTTACCATCCAGGGCTATTTCGATGAACGCCGGGAAGGCGAAATATCGAAAGGTCTCGAAGACCTTCTCGTCCTGACGACCGGGGCGGATACCTTCGAGGACCTGACAAGCCGAATGGAAGATGCGGCAAGCGCCGTTCATGGCCTGTTCATCGACATCATCGACAAGCCCGCAAAAGCAACCAAGACATAACGGAACAAACGACGGAGGGAACGATGGCCCCGGACACCGGCGACAAGGCCCCTGATTTTACGATGGCGACAGACGGCGGCGGCTCCGTCGCCCTGAAGGCGCTGAAGGGCAAGAAGGTCGTCCTGTATTTCTACCCAAAGGACAGCACACCGGGTTGCACGACACAGGCCATCGCCTTTCGCGATTCGAAGAAAGCCTTTGACAAGCTCAATACCGTCATCATCGGCGTTTCCCGCGATAGCATCACCCGCCACGACAACTTCAAGGCCAAGCAGGAACTGAACTTCATCCTTGCCTCGGACGAGGATGGTGCGGTCTGCGAAGCCTACGGCGTATGGATAATGAAGAAGCTCTACGGGCGAGAGTACATGGGTATCGAGCGAAGCACCTTCCTCATCGATGAAAAGGGCGTGATCCGTCATGTCTGGCGCAAGGTCAAGGTCAAGGCCCACGCCGAAGAGGTCCTGAAAACCCTGGAAACCCTCTGATTTCCATGTTTGATAAGGATTGCATACCCGCAACGCTGACGGATGCTGCGCGTTCTGTTCTGCTTGCCCCTGAACCGAACGACAAGGTGCGCCTGACCCACCTTTATGCACAGGCATGGCGGGAGGGGCGTATTGATCAGGTGGGCGCGCCCGGCGCACCGGACAGACCGGCGCGTCCATCACGACCGGAACTGCGGCCACCACGGGAAATGCCCCGACGCGGCGCAGGCGGGAATGACACCAAAGTCGCCCTGCTGCACGCCATCGCGCATATTGAACTTAACGCCGTCGACCTTGCATGGGACGTGATCGCCCGCTTTGCCGATCCATCCCTGCCACGTGACTTCTGCGATGACTGGGTGCAGGTCGCCGTCGATGAGGCGGAGCATTTCGAGATCCTGAACGAACGCATGGCGGAACTGAATTCCGCTTATGGGGATCTTCCGGCGCATGACGGGTTGTGGGAAGCGGCGCAAAAGACGGCGCACGACCTGATGGCGCGCATGGCGCTTGTCCCGATGACGCTGGAGGCGCGCGGCCTTGATACAACACCCGCCACCGTCGCGCGGCTGCGTCGGCAGAACGACGAGCGAACGGCCGCGATCATGGAAAGGATCGGCGAGGAGGAAATCGCCCATGTCGCCGCCGGACGGCGATGGTTCGAATACATGGCCGAAAAACGCAACGTTGACGCGGTCAGCGCGTATCACACGTTTATCAGGGAGCATTACAAATCAGCCCTGAAACGCCCCTTCAACGCAGAAGCACGGGATCGGGCGGGAATGAAACATGAGTATTACGAGCCGCTGGCGGCGGAATAAAAGCAACGTCAACGTCCGCCGGATACATCCAGAAAAGCGCCCGTAACGTAAGAGGATTCGTCACCCAACAACCAGACAATCGCTTCGGCGACCTCTTCGGCCTTGCCCGGCCGCCCCATTGGCGTGGTCACACCAAGGCGGTGGGCGCGATCCGGTTGTCCGCCGCTTGCGTGGATTTCCGTGTCGATCAGACCGGGACGAACGGCGTTTACCCGAACCCCGTCGGCGGCCAGTTCCTTCGACAGGCCAATCGTCATCACATCGACCGCGCCCTTGGAGCCGGCGTAATCCACATACTCGTTGGGTGAGCCGATCTTGGATGCAATCGACGAAACATTGACGATACTGCCGCCCCTGCCCCCTCGGCCCGTCGAAAGACGACGCGCGCCTTCACGGGCGCAAAGGTATGCGCCAAGCACATTCACATCGAACATCCGCCTCAGGCGTTCGACACCAATATCGGCAAGGGGCTTCGATTCATCGACGATTCCGGCATTGATAACCAGACCGTCGATTCCGCCAAAGGCGCGTTCGACGGCATCGAACATTGCTATGACATCGGCTTCCACCGCGACATCGCCCTTGATGGCGATGGCGCTGCCACCGGCCTTTTCGACCTCGGCAACGGCCTCATCGGCGGCCTTTGCGTTGCCCTGAAAATTGATGCCGACAGACCAGCCCCGCGCACCGGCCAGCTTCGCCGTCGCCCGTCCGATGCCGCGGCTTGCCCCCGTTATCAGGACGACCTTGCTCATGTCTCCTCGCTGTCCACACCACCGGTAACGCGGGATGCCAGCGCGGCCGCCATGAAGGCATCCAGATCGCCATCAAGGACACCCTGCGTATTGGACGTTTCCACCCCGGTGCGAAGATCCTTGACCATCTGGTAGGGCTGAAGGACGTAGGAACGGATCTGGTGTCCCCAGCCGATGTCCGTCTTGGCGTCGTGCACGGCCTGGGATTCGGCCTCACGCCGTTGCAGTTCCATCTCGTACAGTCTGGCCTTCAGCATCCCCATGGCCGCCGCGCGGTTCCTGTGCTGCGAACGGTCGTTCTGGCACTGCACGACGATATTCGTCGGGATGTGGGTGATCCGAACCGCACTGTCGGTCCTGTTGACGTGCTGGCCACCAGCGCCGGAGGCGCGGTAGGTATCTATCCGCAGGTCCTTTTCCTCGATCTCGACCTCGATGTTGTCGTCAATCACCGGATAGATCCATACGGAGGAAAAGCTGGTGTGGCGGCGCGCACTGGAATCATAGGGAGAGATTCGCACGAGGCGATGAACGCCACTTTCCGTCTTCATCCAGCCGTAGGCATTTTCGCCCGAAATCTTGACGGTGGCCGACTTGATCCCCGCCTCTTCACCCGGACTTTCTTCCATATAGGCGACCTTGTAACCTCGCTTCTCCGCCCAGCGCGTGTACATGCGAAGCATCATTTCTGCCCAGTCCTGGGCCTCGGTCCCACCAGCCCCGGCATGGACTTCAAGGAAACAGTCGTTGCCGTCGGCTTCGCCCGAAAGAAGGGCTTCCGCCTCGGAATGGGCGGCGCGATCCATCAGCTTCTGCAGGGCCAATTCGGCCTCGCCGACAACTTCGGCGTCGCCTTCGGCCTCGCCAAGCTCGATCAGGCCGACATTATCCTCAAGTTCCTGGTTAAGGTCATCGACAGCCTTGATCCCGGCCTCCAGACGGTTACGTTCCCGCATCACCTCCTGGGCGCGGCGAGAATCATTCCACAGGTCCGGGTTTTCGGCTTCTGCGTTCAGTTCTTCGAGTCGGAGTACAGCGCGATCGTAGTCAAAGATGCCTCCTCAGCAGCGCCATCGACTGCTTGATTTGATCGACAAGGGATTCGGTTTCGGCGCGCATGATAATCTGGTTCCTTGGCACGTTTGACGGGGGTGTTCAGTCGAACGGGATGAAAGCAGAAAGCCACCGCTGCCGCAAGGCGCGGCGACCGGCTTCCGGCAAATCAGTAAAGCCCCCCGGTGCCGGTCGCGCTTTCTGGGGCATCTTCCCCCCCCTCTGCCGATTGGCCTTCAATAACGGCAGCCTTGCCAGAGGGGACCGTTCCCGCCTTGAACGCTTCGAGGATAACGGATTTATCACCCGGGCGGGCGAGCAGTCCGGTTCGGCTGTCGACACGCACAAGGCGAATCTCCGGGGGTATCCGGAAGGGAATGGCAGGACGATCTCGCAGGGCTTCTTCCATGAAATACTTGAAGATGGGGGCCGCGACATTGGACCCCGTCTCACCCTTTCCAAGCGATGAGGGGGTATCGAAACCAACGTATACGCCAACGGCAAGGTCGGGTGTGAAACCGACGAACCATGTATCGAAGCTGTCGTTGGTTGTGCCGGTTTTCCCTGCCAAAGGCTTTCCGATTTCACTGATCCGCCGACCGGTGCCTCGCTCTACAACGCCCTGCAGCATCGAAACAACCTGATAGGCGCTTCCGGGGTCGGTCACAGATTCGCGTATATCGGGAATATTGGGAACAGCCTGGCCGTTCCACTGAACGGCCAGGCAATCCGGGCAATCGCGCGTATCATGCCGGAAAACTGTGCGTCCATGCCGATCCTGAACACGATCGATCAGGGTCGGGGTAATTCTCTTGCCGCCATTCACAAGCATTGCATAGGCGGCAGTCATGCGAATCAACGATGTTTCTCCCGCGCCCAACGACATCGAAAGGCTTTCGGGAAGATCGTCCACGATTCCGAACCGTTCGGCATAGGTGGCGATCTTGTTCATGCCAACCGTTTGCGCCAGCCGTACGGTCATCAGGTTCCGCGATTTTTCGATCCCCAGCCGCATCGTGCTCGGACCATAAAACTGCCGCGTGTAGTTGGCCGGCTTCCATTTGGGAAGGCCTGGCCCCTGATCGATGACGAAAGGCGCGTCAAGAATGAGGGTGGATGGTGTGTAGCCGGAATCCAGCGCCGTCAGGTAGACGAAAGGCTTGAAGGCGGAGCCAGGCTGCCGATAGGCCTGTGTCACCCGGTTGAACTGGCTTCGTGAAAAATCGTACCCGCCCAGCATGGCGAGAACCCGGCCCGTGTGCGGATCAAGCGCAATCAGGCCGCCATTGGCTGCCGGGATCTGCTGCAAGGCGTAGGCACCGTCGGGATACGGTTCTTCATCCTCGCCCGCCAGGGCCGGCTCAACGTAAACGACATCGCCGGCCTTCAGAACGTCGGACGGGGCGGACGGCCGCGCGCCCACCTTCTGGCCCTTTAGCCACGGTCTGGCCCATCGCATCTGGGCGAAAGGAATATGACCGCTGGTCCCGTCTGCGAAAGCGATATCGGCGCGATCCCCCGAAACAGCCGTAACGACGGCAGGGCGAAGGTTGTCTGGGCCTGACGGCACGTTAAGAGCAGCAAGACGTCCCGGCAAATCATGATCGCCTTCAATGTGATCGATCGGGCCGCGCCACCCATGCCGCCGGTCATATTCATGCAACCCCTTGCGCAATGATTTCTTGGCTATTTCCTGCAACTTCGGATCAAGGGTCGTGCGAACCAGAAGCCCCCCCTTGTAAAGATCCGATTCGCCATAGCGGGAAAGGATTTCACGGCGCACTTCCTCGGCGAAAAAATCCGCCGTGACAAATTCCGTTTCCTTCTTGCTGATGGTCGTAAGGGGTTCCGCCCTTGCCGCTTCGGCCTCTTCCAGGCTGATAGCGCCGTCTTCAAACATACGCCCAATCACCCAGTCGCGGCGGGCCTTCGCGGCATCGGGAAAACGCTGCGGGTTATAGTTGTTCGGCGCCTTGGGCAAAGCCGCGAGAAACGCTGTTTCCGCAAGGGTCAAGTCCCCCAGCGACTTGTCGAAATAGTTGAGGGCTGCGGCAGCAACCCCGTAGGAGCCATATCCGAGATAAATCTCGTTCAGGTAAAGCTCCAGAATGCGATTCTTGGTGATGGCCCGCTCGATCCGGAAGGACAGAATCGCTTCCTTGATCTTGCGTTCGAACGAGACCTCGTTGGTCAGGAGAAAGTTTTTCGCCACCTGCTGGGTAATCGTCGATGCGCCAACCGGCCTGCGACCACTGCCCATGTTCCTGACGTTGATGAGAACAGCGCGCATGACGCTGGGAAAGTCCACGCCCGGATGCTCGTAGAAATTCTTGTCTTCGGCGGAAAGGAAGGCGTGTATCACGCGACGCGGGATCGCCTCGACCGGCACGAACACACGCCGTTCCGTGGCGTATTCGGCCAGCAACCGCCCGTCGCCGGCATGGACGCGGGTCATGACCGGCGGTTCGTAATCGGCAAGCTGCTTGTAATCCGGAAGATCGCTTCCGTACGTATAGAACAGGTAGACAACACCACCCGCACCGGCAAAGCCGAGCAGCAACAGGATGGCCACCAGAGCAAGCAGGCTCCTCAACATGAAAACTCTCCGTCACGCCGTGACCTGGCGGTTGTTACAAGGCTGTCTGCGGCCCGACACTTTCCTGTAGCCGTCATTTTCAATTCCGATGTGGCGAGAATATGGCCGAATTCAATTTCTTTCCGCTTGCTCGACACGCGTAAAGAACTGATCGATGGAACGGCCGATTGCCCCAGCCACACGCACACGATGCCTTGAATCGCGCAAAAGGCGCTCGTCATGCCTGTTTGACAGGAACCCGAGCTCAATCAACACGGATGGAACGTCCGGAGCCTTGAGAACGGCAAAGCCGGCGAAACGATGGGCGTTTCGCAACAACCTCACGGATTTCCCCATCTCATCCACCAGCATTTCAGCCAGATGGGAAGACTGATTCATGGTCTCGCGCTGTGTCAGGTCAATCAGGATATTGGCGAGAACTGGGTCTTCATGGCTAAGGTCGACACCGGCAATCAGGTCCGCCTTGTTTTCCTGCTCCGCCAAAGCCGCCGCCTCTTTGTCAGAGGCCTTTTCAGACAGGGTGTAAACCGAAGCGCCACGAATGTTCCGATCCCTGATCGTATCCGCGTGAATGGACAGGAACAGATCCGCCCCCGCCTTTCTGGCGATTTCGAAGCGATCCCTCAGCCGAATGAAAATGTCCCTGTCACGCGTCAGAACCACCTTGTAACGACCGGTCGACTCAAGACTTTTCTTTATCTCGCGGGCAACGGACAAGGTGATGTTCTTTTCATATATGCCGGAAACGCCGATGGCGCCGGGATCAACACCCCCATGACCGGGATCGATGACAATAACCCGGCGCGCCGGCACACCGGGCTTCGCCAG
>JAPHTL010000159.1 GCA_026193355.1 Rhodospirillales bacterium | reverse complement strand
ATGATATCGGAGCGTTTGACCTTTGGTCAGAAACAGAAAGAATCATCAGGCTTTCTGCGCATCTTCACGGTCCCTGCCGGAACATTCCATATACTTGATTTACCTTGACGACAAATGAGAACCAAAGTAGAACAACGGTGAACGTTTTTGTTTTGTTCACCATGCGGTTCCGCGCTTCGCGTAAAGGCAACTGCAGGGGTTGTTGGTTACGGGAGACTTGTTGCTGAATCGCATCGAATGCTGATGAAGCATCAAAACCGCACACCCGCATTTTGAAACGGCTGTTCAGGGGATCATCGCCATGTTGACAAAAAAACAGCGCCAGCTCCTTATCTATATCGATGAAAAGCTTCGTGAAAATGGTGTGGCGCCTTCTTTCGACGAAATGAAAGAAGCCCTTGATCTTCGTTCGAAGTCCGGGATTCACCGCCTGATTTCAGCGCTGGAGGAACGCGGCTTTATCCGTCGCCTTCCCCACAGGGCCAGGGCGCTTGAGGTTATCCGCCTTCCCGAAAGCTCCGTTCCAGATCAGCGCGCGACGAAACCGGCAACGGGATCATCGTCTTCTGCGGCGGGCACCCCCCCCGGCTTTTCCTCGAATGTCATCCGTGGCGGTTTCAGCACGGGCGCGGTCGCTCCACCGCCGCCGCCAGCCAATGAAACAATCGACCTTCCCCTCTATGGAAAAATTGCAGCGGGCACACCGATTGAAGCCCTACGCGATCCTGTGGAAACTATCGGCATTCCTGCATCCATGCTGGGAAGCGGCGATCACTACGCGCTTGAAGTCGACGGCGATTCAATGATTGAAGCCGGAATTCTCGACAGTGATATTGTCGTCATACAAAACTGCAACACGGCGGAAAACGGCAGTATTGTCGTGGCCCTCGTTGACAACGAAGAAGTCACACTCAAGCGTTTGCGCCGCAAGGGCGCATCCATCGCCCTGGAACCGGCGAACGTAGCGTATGAGACAAGGATTTTTCCGTCCGACCGGGTGAAGGTGCAGGGAAAGCTGGTCGGCCTGTTCAGGCGTTATTGATCGACCTAATGTTGACGCGTACGGTGGACCCAGGGGCGATTGCCACGATGGTCGTTCGCCGCCACGACGCGAATACCATCGTTATTCAACCAGACTGCATGGGCTCCCAGCGCATCCAGTCGCTCTTTGTCGATAACGATTGACGGTCCCAGGCATGCTTCCCGCCTTATATTGTCGGCACTGATAACAACATCAGCGATCTGGCAATCCTCATGCAAAGCGTGAGTGCTTTTTACGAGGGCGACGATATGCCCCCGGGCATTGTAAATGCAGCCCTGACCGTCACAGCGGAGGCCCGTGCCATCGTCTCCGCCGGATATCGGCCAGACTTCCGCTGCCGTTTCTTCCAGCCCGACGCGCCGTGTCCATACATCACGTGTAAACCGGCTGCTTTTCATCGTTGAGACGCTAAGCCGTCCGTTATCCGTTCGCACACCCATAAGCCTGCCATCTTCACCAATCAAAACATCGGGGGGCGACACGCCAGCGGACAGGACCACCCCCGCCAACAACCCGGCGCCCCCGAAGGCCCGCCAACGGCCTTTCCAGATCAACAGCCACAAACCGCCAATGGATACCAGCACAAGCGCAGAAACCGGCATTGACGGGACGCCGCTGGCGCTTCCGGGCCAGGCGGCCGCAACGTGCGAAATCCATATAATGGTGTCGACCCCCCACCCCATCGGGCGCAAGGCAATCGCCTCCAGCCCCAGCGGCATCAAAAGGAACGCGACGACAGCCCAGGGCATGACCCACAGGGCCGTCACGGGTACCGCAACCAGGTTTGCGGCGACACCAAGCAGGGCGACTCGGCTGAAATGATAAATGGCGAAAGGCGCGGTTGCCGTGGAAGCAATGACGGTTGTCATCAAAACGCCTGCCAGATAACGAAACGGGGAACGCCACCACGGCCTTACAAAGGAATCGGGTACGGGGTTTCCAAACCCCGACAGCCATTCATACCCACCGATCAGGGCGATGACGGCGGCAAAGGACATCTGAAACCCCGGCTCCATCAGGCTTTCGGGTCTGAAAACGAGTATCGCAAGCGCCGCCCATGCGACCGACCGCATGGTTATGCCCTGCCGGTCAACAACGACCGCCAGAAGAACGATCCCGACCATAATCATTGCGCGTTGCGTCGGAACCGTGCCGCCGACAAGGTAGGCATAGAAAAAACCAGCGAAAATCGCAGCGATTGCAGCCCATTTCTTGATATGGAACCGCAGGGCAATTGGTGGAACCGCCGCGATAAGCCCCCTGATTCCAAAGAACACAACGCCGACGACCAAGCCCAGGTGCAAACCGGAAATGGCCAGCAAATGAGCAAGCCCGGCATCACGAAGCGCTTTGAGGGTTTCTTTTGATATTCCCCCGCGTTCCCCGGTCATCAGGGCGACAACGACGGCCCCGCCCTCATCACCAAGAACATCGTTGATCCTGTCGGCTATGAAGCGCCGGAGGTGTCCCGCCTCAATTATCGAGCGGTTATCATTGATTCCTGTCACTTCAATTCGCTCTACAGGTCCAAGAGTGAAACCGACCGCGCCAATCCCTTCGAAATAGGCTTTTCTCTGAAAATCATACCCATTCGGCATGACGGGGCCGGGGGGCGGCGCAAGAATGGCGCGGGCCCTGATCCAGTCACCTGCGGCAGGAACCGGTTCTTGGTGCCGAATGCGCAGTCGAGCCTTATGGGGAGTACGATCGGCGCGGACGCCAGTGACATGGAGCCTGTCGATGATAATCCGCAGCCCACCCGAAACGGTTTGAACATCCGTTATTCGTCCTGAAACAGATGTTGGCCCTGTTTTCCTGTCCAGGATCGGTGCGGACACATCGATTGCCCGCCATTGCGCCATCATGAAACCTGACGCAACGATCAATGACGAAAGAAAGAACAGCATCAGACGGATATTGTTCCTGACAAACCAGGTAATACCAGAGAGCAGCAAAAAAATTCCAAAACCGAGCCACGGCAGGGGCTCAGTTTCGAGTGAAAAATAAAATCCGATCCCGGCACCGAAAAGAACGGGAGCCCAGAGGATCCAGCGGTCCTGCTCTCCATCCAGCATCCTGAAAAAATCGAGGCGTTTCACAACAACGTCCCCCCCCATCCAGCGACAATATATCCGAAAGGATTTGCTGCACACGCTAAGCAATTATGGTAAACCTCAGCCGGTGTTAACCCTTGTTTCCATTCGGAATTACCGAACTTTATGACTGTCATAACCCGTTTTGCTCCTTCCCCGACCGGATTTTTGCACATCGGCGGTGCGCGCACTGCCCTGTTCAATTGGCTCTACGCACGCCGACTGGGGGGGAAGTTCCATCTTCGGATTGAAGATACGGACAGGGCGCGATCAAATCAGGACGCCGTTGATGCGATCATAAAGGGTATGAAATGGCTTGGTCTGGACTGGGACGGCGATATTGTCTCGCAGTTTGAAGGCGCGAATCACCATGCCGAGGTTGCGAATCAACTCGTCGAACAGGGCAAGGCCTACCATTGCTTTTGCTCACCCGAAGAACTTGAGGAAATGCGGGAAACCGCGCGTAAGGAAGGGCGGACAGCACTTTACGATGGGCGCTGGCGTGACCGTGATCCGTCAGAAGCCCCCAAGGATATCCGCCCTGTCGTTCGTCTGAAAACACCTGTGGATGGCGATACCGTCGTCGCCGACATGATTCAGGGCGATGTTCGCGTCAAGAATAGTGAGATCGACGATTTCGTTCTCCTCCGCGCGGATGGAACACCGACGTACATGCTGGCCGTCGTTGTTGACGATCACGACATGGGCGTGACCCACGTCATTCGTGGCGACGATCACCTGACGAACACCTTCCGCCAGATCCAGCTTTACGATGCTTTTGGCTGGGACATTCCCGCCTTCGCCCATATGCCGTTGATGCATGGGGCCGACGGAAAGAAGCTTTCCAAGCGTCATGGCGCACTGGGGGTCGAAGCCTACGAGGAAATGGGTTTTCTCCCCGAAGCGATCTGCAATTATCTGCTGCGGCTTGGGTGGAGCCACGGCGACGACGAAATCATTTCGCGTGAACAGGCTCTGGAATGGTTCGATATCAAGGACGTCGGACGCTCGGCTGCGCGTTTTGATGCGGACAAGCTGTTGCACCTTAACGCCCACTATATCCGTGAGGCATCGGACAGACGGTTGGTCGATCTCGCCATGCCGTTGTTGAAGGACAGACTGGGCGACGCCTTGTCGGATCAGGCGGAAACCCGGCTGCTTTCCGGCATGGATGGCCTGAAGGGACGCGCCAGGACCATCGTTGAGTTGGCTGAAAGTGGCGAATTCTACACCAGAAATCGCCCTATACCGATCAATGACAAGGCGGCTAAACTCCTTGATGGCGAGGGAGGCAAGCACATCGCCTCGTTGGCGCCCCATCTTGAGGCGTTGAACGAGTGGACGGACCAAACAATTGATGCCGCCGTCAGGGAGTATGCAGAAAAGAGCGATCTTAAACTCGGCAACATCGCGCAGCCTCTTCGTGCTGCGCTGACGGGCTCAAACGTTTCGCCGGGTATTTTTGAGGTCATGGCGACCCTGGGCAAGGAAGAATCGCTAGGCAGATTGAGTGACGCGATCTCTGGAAGGGCATCGCCGTCAGCAAACTAGTACCGCAAGTCTTTCACCATCGAAAGATGGACAGAAATTCGAGTTTAAACCCGTGGCAGAAAACAACCGAACTGCCCTCTGATAACTTGGGAAGGTCACCATGGCAAGCAACAAGGAAAACAGTGGCGCAAGCTTTACACTAACCGACAACAGGAACGGCAAAAGTTACGAATTGCCGGTTATTTCCGGTTCGACGGGACCAGATGTCATCG
This sequence comes from Rhodospirillales bacterium, assembly GCA_026193355.1. Taxonomy (GTDB): domain Bacteria; phylum Pseudomonadota; class Alphaproteobacteria; order Rhodospirillales; family JAPHTL01; genus JAPHTL01. The sequence continues at coordinate 12,734 of JAPHTL010000159.1, read as the reverse complement.
ATATTCGCAAGCTTTACGCCGAAACCGGGTGCTTCACCTACGATCCCGGATTCACCTCGACCGGAAGCTGCCAGTCGGACATCACCTTCATTGATGGCGATGAGGGCGTCCTGCTCCACAGGGGTTACGCCATCGACAAGCTGGCCGAGCATTCCGACTTCATGGAGGTCTGTTACCTCCTGCTTTATGGAGAGCTCCCAACAGCAGAACAAAAAGAAAAATTCGTCTCATCAATCACTTACCACACGATGCTGCACGAACAGATTAACTATTTCTTCCGTGGCTTCCGTCGCGATTCGCACCCGATGGCCGTTATGGTCGGCGTTGTCGGCGCACTGTCGGCGTTCTATCATGACAGCCTTGATATCAACGATCCCCAGGCGCGCATGATCGCTTCGTACCGGATGATCGCCAAGATGCCGACGATCGCCACCAGCGCTTACAAATACTCTCTCGGCCAGCCTTTCATCTATCCGCGGAACGATCTGACATTTTCAGAAAATTTCCTGCATATGATGTTCGCCACGCCGTGCGAACCCTACAAGGTCAATCCAGTTCTTGCCCGTGCGATGGACCGTATCCTTATACTTCATGCGGACCATGAGCAGAATGCATCGACTTCGACGGTTCGTCTGGCCGGATCATCGGGCGCCAACCCGTTCGCATGTATCGCGGCCGGTATCGCTTCTCTTTGGGGGCCCGCGCATGGCGGCGCCAATGAAGCCGTCCTTAACATGCTTGAAGAGATCGGCGATAAGAAGAACATCCCCGAATTCATCAAAAAGGCGAAGGACAAGGACGACCCCTTCCGCCTGATGGGCTTCGGCCACCGGGTGTACAAGAACTATGACCCCCGTGCGACAGTCATGCAGAAGACCTGCCACGAGGTGCTCGATGAACTGGGCATCAAGAACGAGCCCCTCCTCGACCTCGCCATGGAACTGGAAAAAATCGCCCTTGAGGACGATTATTTCGTCCAGAAGAAGCTCTATCCGAATGTTGACTTCTATTCGGGTATCATCTTCAGGGCCATGGGTATCCCGACAACCATGTTTACGGTTCTCTTCGCCGTCGCGCGAACCGTTGGCTGGGTTGCGCAGTGGAACGAGATGATCGAAGACCCGATGCAGAAAATCGGGCGTCCCCGCCAGCTTTACACGGGTGAGACGCAGCGCCGCTACATCCCGCTACACAAGCGTGGCAGCAAGTCACAGGGCTGAGGAACTTCCTTAGAACGAACAACGGCGTGGGCTTTGACAGCCCACGCCGTTCGTTTTTTATCCCGGCTTGCGTTCTATCAATTCAATCTTGTAGCCATCCGGATCAACGATGAAGGCGATGACCGTCGTTCCGTGTTTCATCGGACCAGGCGGACGGGGAATGCTCACCCCCTCCTTTTCAAGCGCCTCACAGGTCTTGTAGATATCCGGTACACCAAGCGCCAAATGGCCAAACCCGGTCCCCTGTACGTAGGGATCCGCCTGTTCCCAGTTATGGGTCAACTCAATCACCGCCTCGGTGCGTTCGTCTCCGTAGCCGACAAAAACGTTGGTGAATTTTCCTTCAGGATAGTCACTGCGCCGCAAAACCTTCATACCCAGCAGGCGTGTATAGAAATCAATCGATTTATCAAGATCCAGCACGCGGATCATCGTATGAAGAAGGCGGAACTGCTTTTCGTCCGTAGCCATAGTCAATCCTTTTTGGTTAGCCCGGATAGGCGGTGTTTTTCGACAATCTTCAAAATAGTCTCGGCGGCCCTGTGGCTCGGCGAAGGACCGCCAAGGCCAATCATCTCCATGCCCTCCAGCGCGGCAGCCTTCTGCGCCGTACGCGCATCAGGATCGTCGAGCAACCTGGAAACGGCATTGGCGAGCGTAGCGGGATTGCACCTTTCCTGAAGATGCTCTGGAACGACTTCCCGCCCCAACAGAATGTTAAGCAAGTTCACATGGGAAACGCGAACGAGCCGACGGGCCAGAAATGCGCTCAGTCTGCTGACCTTATAGGCAATAACGGTTGGCGTTCCAGCCATCGCAAGTTCCATTGCCACGGTGCCTGAAGCCGCAAGCGCAACGTCGGCGGCGGCAAAAGCGTCATACTTATCTTTGGTGCCCTCAATGATCATGGCAGGAACAGGCCACAAATTGATTTCATTCCTGATAGCGTCGGCAACATGATCCACGGTTGGCACGACAACCCTGAGCCTTGGGTGCCTCCGCCCCAACTCATCAACCGTCAGCTTAAAAACAGGCAGTAATTTACTGATTTCGCTGAATCTGCTTCCTGGCAAAAGGCACAGGAGAGGCGCCTCATCCGGGATCTGGTATTTGCGTCTGAATGACTTCCCATCACCACCATCAGCACCACTTTCAATGACCGGATGGCCGATGAACGTACATGCCAGCCCCTCACGCTCGAAGTATGGCGGCTCAAAAGGAAGCAGAACCAAAAGGTGATCAAGGAACCGTGCGATCTTTCGCGCCCTGCCCGGTCGCCACGCCCAGACCGTCGGCGCAACATAGTGAATGAGTGGCACACCCTGCCCCTTCAGCCGGCGGGCAACCTTGAAATTAAACGCCGGGGCATCGATCGTCACCAGTGCGTCCGGTCGGACTTCCTTGACCTTTTCGACCGTATCGTTGATTCGCCGAAGCAGTTTCGGGATATGGGGAACAATTTCGACCAACCCCATGATCGAAAGGTCAGACATCGGAAAGATACTTTCCAGTCCTTCACGATGCATGGCCGCGCCACCGACGCCTGCAAACCTGATGCGGCCGCCGGTCAGCGCCTTCATTTCAGCCATCAACCGCCCACCTATTGCATCGCCCGACGGTTCACCGGCGATCAGAAAGATGACAAGCGGATCGTTACTCACCCGTCACGCTCTTTTGTCCGTTATATCAACGCCAACGACAAACAATCCTGTTTCGTCAGCTGCGGCAATCACCTGATCGCGACCAACAACAAGCGCACCACCGGCTTCTATGGCTATGCCGCGCAGGCCGGATTTGGCCGCATTCCTGACGGTCTCCACGCCTATTGTCGGCAAGTCCGCACGCCTTTCCTGCCCCGGCTTGCTTACCTTTACCAACACGCCGCCTGGACCGCTTCGGCTTAACTGTGCGCATCGATCAATCATGGCGTCCGTTCCCTCGATCGCCTCGACACCAAGTACAATGCCCTGTTGAACGATGGCGCCCTGCCCGATGTCCAGCGCCCCGATGGCGCGCGCAATGCGAATTCCCTTTTGAATATCCGCCATGGCATCGCCATCCGGTTCAACACGCCCATAGGTGCCGGAAACAGCAAGAAGTTCGGCCATTACGTCCTCAGCACCGACAACCTTGAACCCCTCATTCTCCTCCAGATCCTTCACAAGCACAGACAGCAACCCGTCATCGCCAAGCGACGCGGCGCCTGCCTTCATGAAAAGTTTGAGCGCTTTGGCATCAGGCCTCAGCTCCGACATTGACGGACGGCGTATGTTGCCTGCAAGCACAACCTCCAGAACCCCGTTGTCACGTAACGTTCTGATTGCCTCGCCAGCAGCGCCAAGGCGAACCCAGGCGCACGGAACATCGTTTACAGTATCGGGATCCGCCTGGTCACGGATTGCAAGAACGAAAACTTCACGATCAGACGCACGACAAGCAGCGATCAGCCGTTTCGGCAGATCGCCCCCGCCTGCGACGATGCCTAGCTTAGGCTGCATCCTCCAGATTCGGCTGGCAGATCGAACGCGATGAATCGGCGCGAATGAATTCGACGATCTCCATCACAGGCTCGATGTCTTCGAACATTTTGGCTACATCCTCAATACGTTCAGCCAAGGTGCCTTCCTGCGCAAAAAGCAGGCGATAGGCGTTCCGCAAGGCATGGATCACATCGCGTGATACCCCACGACGCTTGAGGCCAACGAGATTCAGTCCCGACAGGCGCGCGCGATTTCCAACGACGGATCCGTAGGGAATAACATCGCTTTCAACCCCGGACATCCCACCGATCATTGCGTGCCGCCCGATACGAACGAACTGGTGAACCGCTGAAAGCCCCCCAAAAATGGCCCAATCCTCGACGATCACATGGCCACCAAGCGTTGCATTGTTCACAAGGATCACATGGTCGGCGATCATGCAGTCGTGACCAACATGACTGCTTGCCATCAAAAGGCAGTTATTCCCGATCCGCGTGAGCATTCCGCCCCCTTCGGTGCCGGGGTTGATCGTCACATGCTCACGAATGACGTTGTTGCATCCAATTTCAAGGCTTGAATCCTCACCCTTGTACTTCATGTCCTGCGGCGCCATGCCAACGGATGCAAAAGGGAAAACCCGCGTGTTCGCGCCAATAGTGGTGCGGCCGCCCACGACGACGTGTGAAATCAGCTCAACGCCATCGCCAAGCTTGACCTTGCCGCCAACACAACAATAAGGGCCGATAACGACGCCTTCGCCGATTTCGGCCCCTGGCTCGATAATGGCTGTGGGATGAATATTGCTCATTCTTCGTCCTTGATCATCGCGGTATAGACGGCGTCCGCCACCACGGCATCACCAACCCTCGCTTCCGCCCTGAACTTCCATACGGCGCCACGGCTCCGTTCCTTCTGGACATGAATACGCAGGGTATCGCCAGGCAAAACCGGCTTGCGGAACCGGGCGGAATCGATGCTCATGAAATAAACGAGCTTTCCTTCCGTACTTTCACCAAGGGAATCAATGACAACAACAGCTGCCGTCTGGGCCATCGCTTCAACGATAAGAACGCCCGGCATAACAGGGTGTCCGGGAAAGTGGCCCTGGAAAAAGGGTTCGTTGAAAGTCACGTTCTTGATGCCGATGGCGCTTTCTCCCGCAACGACGTCTTCCAGCCTGTCAATCAGGAGGAAGGGATAGCGGTGCGGAATCATATCAAGAATGCGCGTGGGCTCGATAATTTTGCTTTCAGGCATCATCCGGTCCTCAGGGCTTTTTATTTCTATCGGGCTTGCTGTCTCTCGACAGTTTCTGAAGCAAGGCGGTCTGCCGCCAGAATTCCTTGATCGGCTGGGCCGGAATCCCTCCAACGGTCATTCCCGGCGCTATGTCGCGCATGACGCCGCTTTTTGCCGCAACCTGGGCTCCTGCTCCAACGTTCAGATGGCCTGCAAACCCGACCTGGCCTCCTGCGGCGACGAAATCGCCCAATTTAGTGCTTCCCGATATGCCAACCTGAGCAACGATGATACAGCCACGACCAAGTTGGACGTTATGGGCGATTTGCACCAGGTTGTCTATCTTGCAGCCATCGCCGATTATCGTGTCAGGCCCCGTCCCGCGGTCAATCGTCGTGTTGGCCCCGATCTCGACGTCGTTCCCAACAATAACCCGGCCAATTTGCGGCACCTTCAGGTGTCCTTGCGGCCCCATCGCAAAACCAAAACCATCCTGCCCGATACGCACACCTGGATGAATCATGACGCGTGAGCCAACAATGCAGTGTGACAGCGTCGCGCCGGGACCGACAATAACGTCATCACCAAGAACCACCCCGGAACCGATCACGGCATTCGCACCGATCCAGTTGCCCCGACCAATCACGGCGTTGTCCATGATTACCGCACCGGGTTCAATACGGCATCCGTCGCCTGTTTTTGCGGAATCAGCAACGACAGCGCCTTCAGATATCCCTGCTTCCGGCTTGGGAAAAGGATAAAATGCAGCCGCTATCCGGGCATAAGCCCTGTAGGGGTCTGGACTCAGCAAAAGGTCCATGCCTTCAGGCGCCCTGCTTGCAAGGTCAGGGTGAACCACACAGGCGCCTGCGCTGCTGGCCATGAATTCGGAAACGTACTTCTTGTTGTCGAGAAAGCTCACATGATCCGCGCCTGCCCCCCCGAGGGGAGAGACATCGGAGAACATACGCGCCCCATCACCCCTTGAGAGTTCAGCTTCCGCTACGGCCGCAAGCTCATCGAGTGAAAACGGTCCCGCCCGCAAAAAAAAGCGCGGATCCGCCATACTTTACTTACCCTTGCCGTTGAATACCTTCACGCTCGGCAACTTTTTGTCGACCTCTTCAATAACCAGGGCCGTAATGTCCATCGGCTTTGCTGTGAAAACCGTCTGGTCCTTGCGCAGGATCAACGTGATGTTGTTCTTGACGACGAGAGACGTGATGACTTCTTTCAACGCATCGCGAAGCTTGACCAGTGCGTCATTGCGGGCGCGATCCAGTTCCATCTTGCGTTCCTGCATGCCTCTTTGGGCTGCGACGAAACGTTCTTCAAACTTGCGGCGCTCTTCCTTGAAGGCCTCGGGCGAAAGGATTGTCCTTTGCCGGGCCAATTCCTGATTGGCCTCGCGCAGGCTCTTCTCTTCGACCTCCATCTCTCCCTGATAGGTTTTGCGCTTAGCCTCGATCTGGTCGCGGATGCTCTTGGCCGCCTTGGCCTCCGTCATGACGAGGTTCATATCGACGACGGCGACAACAAGTAGCAGGCCTTCCTGCTTTTTTTCCTGCGCCTGGGCCGGGAGGGCGGTCGCCATGGCAATAAGCGAAAAAACGGCAACCAACATCCTGATATGAAATAACATTTTAGAACCTCGCGCCAAAATTTATCCGAAAAATCTCGGTAATATCATCGTCATCCTTGAGCACCGGGAAGCCAAGATCGACGCCGATAAGCCCGAATGGTGAATTCCATGAAACACCTGTGCCGATGGAAGCCCTGAGTGCGCCGGTGTCACTAACCTCTGGTCCGGATGGATTAACCGTACCGGAACTGCCGAGGTCCGTGAACAGCTTGCCCAGAATCTGATATTCGCTGGGAAGCCCGAGCGGGAAACTGACCTCGGCCGTGCCTGCATACATCCATTCACCACCGAGTGAATCATCGGTTCCCTTGTCGCGTGGACCGACACCCGCCGTTGCAAATCCACGCAGATCATCGCCACCAAGGAAGAAGCGATCCGACAGCCTGACGTCCTGCCCTATCCCGAGGATATGTCCTGCGGTCCCTGTGAACGAAAGGACCCAATCATCGCCAAGGGGATAGTATTTTCCGCCCGAGAACTGATTGCGAAGATAACGGCTGTTGCCGCCGAGACCAGCCAGATCATTGACCATACGAATATAATAGCCTTCCGTCGGCGCAACACGACTGTCCCGCTTGTCGTAAGACAGGACGTGCGATACCTCGGAAAGTATCGTTGAGCCTTCCTGCGCCTTGATATAGCGCGAAGCGGACGAATCAACGTTGATGATGTTCGATTGCTTCAGGGTGTAAGTCCATTTCTGATACAGGTCCTCGGTTATCGGGTACCCAATCCTCAGATCACCGCCCGTAACCTTGGAATCATAGGATCCCTGATCCTGCAGATCGCGCCTCACATGGAACACGTCAAACCCGGCGGCCACTTCACGATCCATGAAAAACGGTTCGGTGAACCCCAGATCAACCTGGCTTTTCTCGGCCGCTATTGTCAGGTTAAGCTTCAGGTCCTGGCCCTTGCCGAGCAGGTTGCGTTCGCGAATGCCAAAATCCGCCATCGGGCCATTCGCGGTCGAGTAACCCGCGCCGAGAGACAGCGTTCCCGTCGACTTTTCTTCAACGACGACATCAATCACGGTCTTGTCAGGCGAACTGCCCGGAACCTGTTCGATAGACACCTTATCGAAGAAATCGAGATTCTGAATCCGCCGGTTTGAACGCTTGAACTTGGCCGAGTTGAACGCATCGCCTTCAACAAGCCTGAATTCCCGACGGATCACCGAATCCTGTGTCCTGAAGTTACCTTTGATATCAATTCGTTCGACAAAAATCCGAGGGCCCTCGTTGATTTCGTAAACGATATCGATGGTCTTTTCTTCGCGATTCCGTTTGACCCTGGGGCGAACCTCAATGAAAGGGAAGCCAAGATCGCCAACCGCATTCGTCAAGGAGATAACATCCTTGTCGATTGCGTCGGCGTCGTACCAGTCACCGGTTTCGATCTCGACGGCGCTCCTGACCTGCTCGGCGTCAAGACCTTTGAGCCCGACGAACAGATCTACCTTGCCAAACTCGTAGCGTATCCCCTCATCAAGCACATAGGTCAGGAAGAACCCGTCTCGATTGGGACTCAATTCAGCAGAGGCTGTCTTGACCCTGAAATCGGCAAAGCCTTCCTTCAGGTAAAAACGGCGCAGCAGTTCACGATCAAAAGTAACGCGATCGGGGTCATAGTTGTCGTCAACCGAGAAGAAGCGATACCAACGCGTCTCCCTGGTGCGCACCACGTCCTTCAACTTGCCGTCGCCAAACTCTTCATTGCCGAGGAATTTGATGCTCTTGATTTCGGTGACGTCGCCTTCGTTGATTTCGAAAACCAGATCAACGCGGTTCTGCGGCAACCTGATTACCTTTGGGGTCACGGTCGCAGCAAAACGCCCGCTCCGTCTATAGATGGTCAGAAGCCTGTCGACGTCTGTCTGAACCTTGGTGCGTGTATAAATCACACGTGGTCGAAGTGAAACCTCGGCCTCCAGGGCTTCGTCATTGAGCTTTCGGTTTCCCTCAAAGGCGATCCTGTTGATGACGGGGTTTTCAACAACCCGAACAGTCAGGCGATCGCCATCATGGCCAAGGGAAACGTCTGCAAAGAGACCAGTCGCGAACAGGCTTTTCAGCGACCGATCAACGCGCTCCCTGTCATAGAGATCGCCTTCCTGAATGACCATGTAAGAGCGAACGGTCTCCGCCTCGATACGCTGGCTGCCCTCGATCACGATCTCGCGCACGACCCCGTTCCCGGTTTGCGCGACGGCAAACCCGGAAAATGTCACGCTTGCAAGAAGCGCGATTGAAATCAGACCATAAAACGAAAAACGCACAAGCCCCCCCACTCGGTTTAATCAGGTGACCAGATCTTTGAGGAAATCAATCACCTTGAGATTTACCAAGTCGTTCCAAGTCGCGAAAATCATTAAGGAAAGTACCAGAACCAACCCCAAACGGAAACCGTATTCTTGCACCCGAAGCCCCAACGGACGTCCCCTGATCGCTTCAATGGCATAGAAAAACAGGTGCCCACCATCAAGCATCGGTATCGGCAGCATGTTAATCAGGAACAGATTGATCGAAAATGCCGCGAGGAACGAAAACAGATTGATCCATCCATGCTGGGCGACTTCTCCGGTAATCTGGGCAATGCGAATGGGGCCACCAAGCTCTTCCGCACCGCGATTTCCGGTCACCATTTCGCCGATCGCGCCCAAAATCTGGGTGGTCAATGAGATGGATCTATCAAAGGCGAGCAATGTCGCCTCAAAGGGATTTACCTTTTCATAATCGTACTGTTCGGGATCCGGCCGTATGCCCAGCAACCCGATCATCTTTGTCGGGTCTTCGGGAGACTGGACGGCCTTCGGTGTAACGCTCAGAGCCTCACGGATGCCATTGCGCAAGGCGACGACGGCAACAGCCTCGTCCGGGCGCTTCATGATTTCGGCTCGCAAGTCATCAAACCAGCGGATATCAACCCCACCGACCTCGACAATCAGATCACCGGTCTTGAGTCCGGCGACTGCCGCAGCGCTGTTTTCCTGAACATCGCCTACACCGGCCAAAGGCCGTGGATTTCCGGCAATGGCGTAAATGCCCATGAAAACGATCACGGCGAAAATGAAATTCGCCAGCGGCCCGGCAACAACAATCGCCGCCTTTTGCCCCAATGTTTTGGTCTGGAAGGAAACCTTGGCGTCTTCCTCGCTCAGCGGCGGGGCCACTTCGCCCTCTTCCAGCGAATCGTCCGCTTGCCCGAACATTTTCACATACCCGCCAAAGGGTATGGCGCTGAAACGCCACCTGGTTCCAGCCTTGTCATTGAAGCCGAAAAGTTCCGGGCCAAAACCGACCGAAAACACCTCGACCCGAACCCCGTTCTTGCGCGCCACCCAATAGTGCCCAAGCTCGTGCACAAAAACGAGGACGGTCAGCAAAAACAGGAAGGGAATAACGTAATCCCAGATGGACGTGAGAAATTCCATAAATCAAAGATTCCGAATTGTTACGAACAAAAACAGCCCGACCCGCATCAGGCGGCAACCCCGGCGATAAACTCCCCGGCAACCCGCCTTGCCTCAACATCCAGATGGTGCACATCGGCGATGCTGGAAATCTGATGAACCGCGATACGCCCGAGCGTCTCCTCGACAACCCGCGTTATATCGAGAAAACCGAGCTTACCCTCCAGAAAGGCCTGAACGGCAACTTCGTTGGATGCATTCAGGATAGTAGGAGCGCCACCGCCTGTTTTCAAGGCTTCTCGCGCAAGAGTAAGGGCAGGAAATCTTTTTGAATCAGGGCGTTCGAACGTGAGCTGCGCGATTTCAGCAAGATCAAGACGTTGCGATGGCGTCCGCATGCGATGGGGCCACGCCAGGGCATAGGAAATGGGCGTCCGCATATCAGGCGTCCCCATTTGCGCGAGGACGGAGCCATCTTCGTAGGCGACAAGGCTGTGAACAACCGACTGCGGATGGACAAGAATTTCAATACGATCCTGGGACACCTTGAAAAGATGAACGGCTTCGATCAACTCAAGTCCCTTGTTCATCATGGTTGCTGAATCGATCGATATTTTTGCGCCCATCGACCAGTTTGGATGCGCAACGGCCTGTTCGGGCGATACACCGACCATCTGTTCCCTTGAAAAGGTTCGAAACGGACCGCCGGACGCCGTCAGAAATATTTTCTCGACCTGATCGATACGATCCAGTTCAAGAACCTGAAAAATGGCATTGTGTTCGGAATCAACAGGCAGAAGGACACCCCCGCTCCGCTCCACCTCACGCATCATCAAATCACCTGCGCATACGAGGCTTTCCTTGTTTGCGAGGGCGACGGTATATCCCCTTTTTGCAGCCGCCATTGTCGGCTCAAGCCCCGCAGCACCGACGATTGCAGCCATTACAATGTCGACGGGCCTCTGGGCGGCTTCAACCAGGGCTTTCTTCCCTGCTGCAACCTCGATCCCTGACCCCGAAAGTCCGGCGCGAAGGTCTTGATAAGCCCCCTCGTCCGCAACAACCGCAATCCTGGGACGAACGGCAAGAGCCTGACGGACGAGTTCATCGACCCGCCGATTGGCTGTAAGCGCCTCGACAACAAATGATTCAGGGTTACGCCCGATCAGGTCCAGTGTGCTGCTTCCTATCGATCCGGTGGAACCAAGCACTGTTACCTTTTTCGGCGCGGGCGATTCCTCTCCGGCTGGTCTTGTTGCTACAGCCACGGAATTCCCCCATCCAGTCCCGATATTTTAATAAGGGCAACAGCCACGGAAACCGCAAGCAATCCGTCCACCCTGTCCATCAGCCCTCCATGCCCGGGGATCAGGTTGCTGGCGTCCTTGGCCCCAAAACGCCTTTTCAGGGCAGACTCGAAAAAATCTCCGGCCTGAGACAAAACAGCCATCGCGGCGCTCAGGACTATTACGGTAAAAATCGCTTCACTGCCACCCATAACCCAGGCCATAAGCGCCCCGATCGCTCCGGCGCAGATCATGCCGCCAATCAGGCCGGCCCATGTTTTCTTCGGGCTTACAGAGGGCAGTATCTTGGGTCCGCCAATCATTTTCCCGAATGCGTAAGCGCCAATATCGGTCGCCCAAACGATAAGAAGCACCCACAAGACAATTTCCCGTCCGGAAGGAATGTCAACACGCAACCAGACAAGCGCCAGACAGGGAACGACAACATAAGGAACACCGGATGCGAGCCATACTGCGCTTCCCACGCCTTGCCGCAAACTCAGGAAATACCCACCGGCAGTCGCGATGGCCGTGACGACAAAGGCAAGGTCGTAACGGCCTGCCGCACCCAGGGCGACGGATGCAATGACCGCAGCGATGACAGTATAATCGGCAATTCCAGCGGCGCTTCCGGCTCGGCAAATACGCGACCACTCCCAAGCGAGAATGGCGGACGCAAGAACGACAAGCGCCTCAAACCATGGTGAGCCAAAGAAAAACGCGGCCAGAACCGGCGGAGCCAGAACAAGGGCAGCGAAAATTCGGGCCTTTAGCCCGCCGGAGTGTTTGTTATCCACCGGTTGCGCCAAAACGCCGGTCGCGACGAAGAAACTCCCTGATCGTATTCTCGAAGGATTCCCGGGTGAAATCCGGCCACAAGGTATCCAGGAAGACGAATTCAGAATAGGCGCACTGCCAGAGCAAAAAATTGCTTATCCGCTTTTCACCGCTGGTGCGAATGACCAGGTCGGGGTCGGGAATTCCCTTCGTGGACAGGTGGTCCGAAAAAAGGTTTTCATCAATCCGGTCAGGGGAAAGTCGCCCTTCGGCCACCTCAATCGCAACCATACGCGCCGCATTGACGACGTCGGCGCGCCCACCGTAGCTAAGCGCGATGGAAAGCGTCAGCGCACTGTTGCCTGCCGTCAGGGACTCGCTTTCCTCGATCAGCTTGACGATATCGGTCGCCAGGCGCTGACGGTCTCCGATGATCCGAAGCCTTATGCCATTGCGGTGCAACTCGGCGACTTCACTGCGCAGGTAATAACGGAGCAGGCCCATGAGGTCACGGACCTCATCCTCAGGCCGCTTCCAGTTCTCGGAGGAAAAACCGAAAAGTGTCAGGTAGGGAATTCCAAGATCAACGGCTGTGCTTACGGCCTCCCGAACGGACTCGGCGCCCTTTCGGTGACCAGCAACCCTTGGCATTCCGCGCGCCTGAGCCCAGCGACCGTT
>JAPHTL010000292.1 GCA_026193355.1 Rhodospirillales bacterium | reverse complement strand
TGCGGCGCGATATCGCGAAAGGCCAGCACCCAATCATCCTCGTAGACCTTGTCGCAGGGTATTTCGCCACGCAGGATTTTTGCGAAGATATTGTTCCGATCGTAGGCCATGTCCTCTTTCTCTCGACTTAGATGGTTTTTCCGCTGCGCGCCTTTTTCTCGTCGATCCCTGACGTTCCTTCGCGCCGCGCCAATTCCGCCCAGACCTCGGCGGGATCGATACCCTGCTCGGCCCAAAGGATCAGCAGATGATAGATCAGGTCGGCGCTTTCCGACACGACCTCATCGCGCCCCTGACTGAGCGCGGCAATCACCGTTTCGACCGCTTCCTCGCCCAGCTTCTGGGTGATCTTGCTGCGGCCCTTGGCGAACATCTTGGCGGTGTAGGAGGTTTCCGGATCGGCCCCGCGTCGTCCGTCGATGACAGCAAAAAGCCGCTCGAGAATCTCGCCGCCTGTTTCTTTTTTTCCCATGTTCCGGGGCTCCCTTCTCAGACCTCGCGGACAGGAACGCCCGCCGCCTTCATGTGGGCCTTCGCCTCACGAATGGTGTAGGTGCCGAAATGAAAGATCGACGCGGCCAGCACCGCGCTGGCGTGTCCCTCCGTCACCCCTTCGACCAGATGATCCAGGTTCCCCACACCGCCCGAGGCGATGACGGGGATGCCCACCGCATCCGATATTGTCCGGGTCAGCGGAATGTTGAAACCGATCTTGGTGCCGTCACGGTCCATCGAGGTAAGCAGGATTTCCCCTGCGCCATATTCTTCCATGCGCCGCGCCCATTCCACCGCATCGATACCCGTCGGGTTGCGCCCGCCGTGGGTGAAAATCTCGAACCTGTCAGGCCCCACCGACTTGGCGTCGATGGCGACGACGATGCACTGGCTGCCGAATTTTTCGGCCGCCTCGCGCACGAACTCCGGCCTGTGCACGGCGGCCGTGTTGATCGAAACCTTGTCCGCCCCGGCCAGCAAAAGTTTACGGATGTCCTCGGTGGTGCGCACACCGCCGCCCACGGTCAGCGGCATGAAGCACTGTTCCGCCGTACGCCGCACAACATCATAGATGGTGTCGCGGTTTTCGTGGCTGGCCGTGATGTCGAGGAATGTCAGTTCATCCGCGCCTGCCTTATCGTAGAGGCGGGCCTGTTCCACCGGATCGCCCGCATCGATCAGGTCGACAAAATTGACGCCCTTGACGACGCGACCATCCTTGACGTCGAGGCAGGGAATGATGCGAACCTTCAGCATCGCCCTAGCCCTCGCCAGCCAGAATTTTCATCGCCTCGGCCGGATCGATGCTGCCGTCATAAACGGCGCGTCCCGTGATCACCCCTTCGATCCCCGATGCCGCGCGGGCGCGCGCCGCGCGCAGGTCGTCGTAGGACGAAACCCCGCCCGAGAGGATCACCGGGGTGGTCAGCGCCTCGGCCAGCGCGGCGGTGGCGTCCAGATTCGGCCCCTGCATCGCCCCGTCGCGCGCGATGTCGGTATAGATGATCGCCGCGACGCCGGCGTCCTCGAATTTCAGCGCCAGATCGATCGCCTTCATTTCGGAAACCTCGGCCCAGCCCTCGACCGCGACGAAGCCGTCGCGCGCGTCGATACCCACCGCGATCTTGCCGGGATGGCGGCGGCAGGCTTCCTTCACCAGTTCGGGATCGCGCAGCGCCACAGTGCCGAGAATGACGCGCGAGAGGCCGCGCTCCAGCCACTGGGCGGTGCGTTCCAGCGTACGGATGCCGCCGCCAAGCTGCACCTTGACGCCGCGAAGTGTCACCGCATCGATGATCGATTCAACGGCCGACGCGTTGACCGGATGGCCCGCAAAGGCACCGTTCAGGTCGACAACGTGAATCCAGCGCGCCCCGGCGTCTGCGAAGGCGGCGGCCTGTGCGCCGGGGTTGTCGTTGAAAACCGTGGCCTTGTCCATTTCACCGCGCAACAGGCGAACGCACTGACCGTCCTTGAGGTCGATGGCGGGATAGAGGTTCATCTTCGGCATCTCCCTCAGGGTCGCCATTTCAGGAAATTGGTGATCAGGTGCAGGCCCACGTGCTGGCTTTTTTCCGGGTGGAACTGGGTGCCGACCATGTTGTCGCGCCCGATCACCGCGGTGACCGACCCGCCATAGCCGACCCGCGCCAGCAGGTGGGCGTCGTCTTTGCAGACGAACTGATAGCTGTGCACGAAATAGGCGTCGTCACCGCCGCCCATGCCGTTCAGCACCGGGTGCGGGTGGATCACCTCGAGCGTGTTCCATCCCATATGCGGAATCTTCAGAGACGCATCATCGGGTTTCAACGCAACCACGTCACCGGAAATCCAGCCAAGGCCCCTGTGGTCGCCATGCTCGTGGCCGACATCGGCCATCAGTTGCATGCCAACGCAAATGCCCAGGAAAGGCGCGGCGCGTTTCAGCACGGCCTCGTCCAGCGCCTCATGCATGCCGGGAACGGCATCAAGCCCACGACGGCAATCCCCGAACGCGCCCACACCGGGCAGCACCACGCGGTCCGCCCCGGCCACCAGATCGGGATCGTCCGTGACGACTATATCAAAGCCGAGGCCCGCCTCGTGCGATGCGCGTTCAAAGGCCTTGGCCGCCGAACGCAGGTTGCCCGAACCGTAATCGATGATCGCTACGCTCATGCGTCTTTCGTCCGTTCTTTCCGTATTTTCAGGGTGCGACTTCGGCCAGCAGGTCGGGGCTGTCTTGCAGGAAACGAACCTCGGCCGTTTCCGCATCCGCCCCCGAACTGATGCCGACATGGGTGAAACCCCGGCGCGACAGCGTCCAGCGCCGGATATCGTTGCCAAACAAACCCACGGCGAAACCGAACAGGACCGTCGCCACGACCTGACCCGCCGGGCCGAAGCCCAGCGCACCGGCAGCCATCCCGATCCCCACATCGGCGGCCAGCAAGGCAATCGCCACCAGCCACATGCCCGTCGCCGCCGCCCAGAAAGCCGTAAACAGGGCAGCGGGCCAGCAGAACCCTTCCTTGATCAGGACGAAGTCCCGCACCGCGTCCGCGACGGGGCGGCGGAGGTGAACGGTATAAAGCCGCATGGCCGGTCGCGCCGCGTCGTTCAGAGCGATCCGCCGAGGACACCCTTTGTCGAGGGCACCGCGTCGGTCTTGCGGGGATCGATCTCAATCGCCTGACGCAGGGCGCGTGCGGCCGCCTTGAAGCACGATTCCACGATGTGGTGATTGTTCTCACCGTAGAAGGTCTCGACATGCATGGTCGCGCCGGACGCCTGGGCGAACGCCTGGAACCATTCCTTGAACAGTTCGGTATCCATGTCACCGACCTTGTCGCGGCGGAAGTCCACCTTCCACACCAGAATGGGCCGGTTTGACAGGTCAAGCGCAACGCGGGTCAGGCTTTCGTCCATGGGCGCAAGCGCCGAACCGTAACGCACAATCCCCTTGCGGTCGCCAAGCGCCTTCGCCACCGCCTCGCCCAGTGCGATGCCCACGTCTTCGGTCGTGTGGTGGAAATCGATGTGCAGGTCGCCCTTGGCCTCCACCGTGATGTCGATGAGGCTGTGACGCGACAACTGCTCCAGCATGTGGTCGAGGAAACCGATCCCCGTCGCCACCCGGTATTCGCCGTTGCCGTCCAGATTGACCGACACCGCTATGCTTGTTTCCGTGGTCTTGCGTTCCACGCTGGCTTTGCGCATGGCCTGCTCCTTAGTCAGAAGGTCGCGACCCTTGTAGCAGGAACGATGCCACCGGGCCAAGGGGGAAGCCGCGCCAAAAGCTTTATCCGCCCCCTTGACCGGGGGGGTTCACAGGCGCACATCCTGGGCTATAGTCGCGGCCAGCGGCAGCAGAACGAAAGAGGCAAGAGGCGACATGTCCGACAATCAGATGGAAACCTGGCACGGCACCACAAT
>JAPHTL010000014.1 GCA_026193355.1 Rhodospirillales bacterium | reverse complement strand
GTTGCTTTACCTTTTTCTGATCGTTCTGGCGGGAAGCCTGCTTGGCGTCCGCGCCGTACTTGCGCTGGCCCATCGCAAGGGGTGGCTGGCCCATCCCAACGCGCGCAGCAGCCACGCCATTCCGACGCCCCACGGGGCGGGCGCGGGCATTCTCGTCTTTCTTCTTCCGGTCTGGATCTGGGCGGCGCAGGCGACATGGATGGGACCGGTCGTCACATGGGTGGTTCCGGGATGCGCCCTCTTCCTCGCCGCAATATCCTTCATCGATGACCTTCGCCCCATGGGTCCGCAGTGGCGGTTTCTGGCCCAAGTCCTTGTCGTCGCCGTCACCCTTGCCGCCATGCCCGCAGAGATCATCTTCTTCGGCGACCTGCTGGCGGGTCCGGTCGAGCGAATCATCGTCGCCATCGCGTGGCTGTGGTTCATCAATCTTTTCAATTTCATGGACGGCATCGACGGGCTGACCGGCGTGGAAACCGTCTCCATTGGCCTCGGCGGGGCGATGGTCGCCTTCCTTGCCGGGAACAACGGCCTGCCGCCCTTCGCCCTGTTGCTGGCATCCGGCGCGCTGGGCTTCCTCTGGTGGAACTGGCATCCGGCGCGCATTTTCATGGGCGATGTGGGCAGTGTGCCGCTCGGCTATCTGCTCGGCTGGCTGTTGCTGTCCCTCATGGCGTCCGGACAATGGGCGGCGGCGCTGATCCTGCCGCTCTATTACCTGGCGGACGCGACCCTGACCCTGCTGCGCAGAATGATGCGCGGCGAAACGGTCTGGCTGGCCCATCGCTCCCACTTCTATCAGATGGCCGTAAAGGGGGGGCTAAGTCACAGCCGGGTATCGTCACTGGTCGCCATCGTCAATATCGGGCTTGTCGGACTTGCCGTCCTGTCCCTCCATGCGCCGCCGGTTCTCGCCCTCGGCGGGGCCGTGGCTCTTGTCGGTGGGTTGCTGGCCTATTTCGGAACACGCCGGGCGGAAGGACTGCCCGAATGAGCCGGGTTCTCGTAACCGGGGCCACGGGTTTCATCGGCAGCGCCCTGTGCGCCGTGCTGACCGCCAAGGGCGTCACGGTCGTACGCGCCCTCCGCCGGGACGGCGTTGAACCCCTTGCCGGATGCGAGGACATCGTCGTCGGCGAGATCGGGCCGGACGCCGTCTGGAAGGACGCCCTGAGCGGGGTTGACGCCGTCGTTCATCTGGCCGCCCGGGTCCACGTCATGAATGAGACCGCCGAAGATCCCGCTTCCCTTTATCAAGGCATCAATACGGAAACCACCCGCATCCTTGCCGCCACCGCGGCGGAAGCAGGTGTAAAGCGCTTCATCTACCTGAGCAGCACCAAGGCGCAGGCCGAGGCGAGTGGTGAACGCGCACTGCGCGAAACCGATCCGCCCGCGCCCGTTGACGCGTACGGTCGTTCGAAACTGGCGGCCGAGCTGGCCCTTTCGGCCATTGCCGCCAAAACCGCAATGAACGTCGTCTCACTCAGGCCGCCGCTGGTCTACGGTGCGGGGGTCAAAGGTAACTTCCTGCGCCTACTTGGCCTTGTCGATCGCGGTGTGCCGCTGCCGCTGGACACCGCCAGCAATCGCCGCAGCCTTGTTTATCTGGGCAACCTCGTCGACGCCATCGTTCGTGTTCTTGAACATCCGGGACCGGTCAACGGCGCGTTCTTCATCACTGACGGCGCGCCATCCTCCACCCCGCAACTGATCCGCGATATCGCCGCAGCCCTCGGCAAGCCCGCACGTCTGTTTCCTGTCCCGTCAATGCTTCTGCGCCTGGCCGGAAGGCTGACGGGAAAGTCGGATCAGGTTTCCAGATTGCTCGATTCCCTGGAAGTCGATGACAGCGCATTTCGCAAAACGTTCGGCTGGGTCCCCGCCTTCACCATGACCGAAGGCCTGCAGGTCACCGCCGCGTGGTATCTGGCGCGCAAGGGTGACAGGGGATGAGGAAAAATCGGGCTGTTGAAGACATCCTATGGGCTGCAAGGCTACCGATGACGTGGTATTGTCCGGCACGAAAACGCCCCGTCACGGAGTACGCTTTCCAGTCATGATGCCGCCAAGCCAAAGACTTCTGCGCTCGCCCCGCGCCTACTTCGCCTACGGCCATGACATCACTATGGCCACCGTTTCTTTTGTGCTGGCTGTCTACCTGCGTATGGGAAACGCCGCCTTTGACCACATCGGCGATATGATCGTGCAGGGCGCGGTTGCATTCGCCGTCATCGCCGCCTGCGTCTTCTGGTTCATGCGGCTCTATCAGGGGGTGTGGCGCTACGCCTCCATGAACGATCTGGTGGCCATCGCCAAGGCCGCCTCTCTGGTTGTGCTGATCTTCCTGACCATCATGTTCGCCTGGACCCGGCTGGAGGAACTGCCGCGATCCATCCCCTTCATCAACTGGCTGGTTCTGATGGCGCTGCTGGGTGGCCCGCGGGTTCTTTACCGCCTGATCAAGGACCGACATTTCGAACTGAGGATGGAGCGCGAAGGGCGTCCGCGCATTCCTGTCTTGCTGGCAGGGGCGGGCGACGGCGCCGAACTTTTCATCCGCGCCCTTGGGCGTGATCCCGAAGCCAACTACCGGATCGTAGGAATCATCGCCGAGCACGGCGGCCGCGTCGGCCGGAACATTCAGGGGTTTCCCGTTCTGGGCACCTTCGACGATCTTGCCGATGTCACCGGCGCGCTGAAATCCAGAAATGACGCGCCGCAGCGCCTTATCCTGACGCGCGACGATGTGGATGGCCCCGTGGCGCGACGGCTTCTGGATGAAGCCGGCAAGCTGGGCATGTCAATGGCGCGCCTGCCGCGCCTGACCGATTTCAAAAGTGGTGAAGCCAAAAGGCTTGAGGTGCGCCCCATCGCCATCGAAGATCTGCTGGGCAGGCCGCAGACCAAGCTTGACCGCAACGCCATGGCCCGCCTGATCGCTGGACGGCGGGTGTTGATCACCGGCGCAGGCGGCAGCATCGGCAGCGAACTGGTGCGCCAGCTTTCCGACCTCGGCCCCTCGGAAATCACGCTTCTCGATGCCTCGGAATACAACCTCTATTCCATCGATCTGGAGCTTTCCCGTCGGCACCCCGACCTGGCCCGCAATGCCGTGATCGCCGATATCCGCGATGCCGACCGGCTGAGTCGCATTTTCGGCAAGGCGGAACCCGAGCTGGTCTTCCATGCCGCGGCCCTGAAGCACGTGCCGCTGGTCGAATCCAACCCCATTGAGGGCTTGCTGACCAATGTCGTGGGGACCCGGCGGGTCGCCGATGCCTGCCGGGCGCACGGCGTCAATGTCATGGTCCAGATTTCCACAGACAAGGCCGTCAATCCCACCAACGTCATGGGGGCGACCAAGCGCCTTGCCGAGAACTACTGTCAGGCGCTCGACCTTGATCGCAAGGAAGGCGGCACCCATTTCGTCACCGTTCGTTTCGGCAACGTGCTGGGGTCCACGGGTTCCGTCGTTCCCCTGTTTACAAAACAGTTGCAGGCGGGCGGGCCCATAACCGTGACCCACCCCGACATGACCCGCTACTTCATGACCATCCCCGAGGCGGTGGAACTGATCCTTCAAGCCTCTGCAATGGGAAGCGACGGTCATGAGGAAGCGGGGAAGATTTTCGTCCTCGACATGGGCGAGCCGGTGAAGATCGTCGATCTGGCCAACCAGATGATCCGTCTTGCCGGGCTGGAGCCGGGAAAGGATATCGAGGTCGCCTTCACCGGGCCACGGCCGGGCGAGAAACTGTTCGAGGAAGTGTTCCACGGTGCGGAACCCCCGATGCCGACGGAACACCCGGGTGTCTTGCTGGCCGCCCCGCGAAACAGCGATGCGGCGGCGCTACGCAACGGAATCGACCGCATGGCCGCCATCTGCCGGGAGGGCAATACCGCCGGGGCGCTGACGTTATTGCGTGAGCTGGTCCCCGAATACAGCCCGGAAAGTGCCGCATCGTAGAAAACATCCGGACAACACCGGGTTTTCCACGTTTTTCACGTTGTTCCCGCTGGTCCCGATGCGGCCGGTTTGCTATACCGCCCGTCATCGGGTTCCCGCTGGACGACGGGGACAATATTGCAGGCCCCCTATCGCCAAGGAACGACCGCCATGTCCCAAGCTATCCGCCGTGCCCTGATTTCCGTCTCCGACAAAAACGACCTGATCGATTTCGGACGTTTCCTCGCCGATAACGGCGTTGAGATCCTCTCCACTGGCGGATCCGCAAAAGCCCTTGCCGACGCAGGGGTGCCGGTAACCGAGGTCTCCGACCACACAGGTTTCCCCGAGATCATGGACGGGCGCGTCAAGACGCTGCACCCCAAAGTCCACGGCGGCCTTCTGGCCGTGCGCGGCAATGCGGAGCACGAAGCGGCGATGACCACCCACGACATCGCGCCGATCGATCTGCTGGTGGTCAACCTCTATCCATTCGAGGCGACGGTCGCCAAGGGCGCAGCTTTCGATGATTGCATCGAGAACATCGACATCGGCGGGCCCGCCCTGATCCGCGCCGCTTCGAAGAACCACGAGTCGGTCACCGTCGTCGTCGACCCCGTCGATTACGGGCAGGTAATGGATGAAATGAAGGCGAATAGCGGCGCGACCACCCATGATTTTCGCAAGCGTCTTGCCGCCAAGGCCTATGCGCGGACAGGGGCCTATGACGCGGCGATTTCCGCGTGGTTCGCAGAACAGCTGGAAGAAACCTTTCCGCAAAAGATGGTGCTGGCCGGAGCGCTGAGCCAGACCATGCGCTACGGCGAAAATCCCCATCAGGTGGCGGCCTTCTACACCAACGCCGAAAACCGGCCTGGCGTCGCCACCGCCGAGCAGTTGCAGGGCAAGGAGCTCAGCTACAACAACCTCAACGATACCGACGCCGCGTTCGAGCTGGTCAGCGAGTTCCGCGACACCGCAGTAGCCATCATCAAGCACGCCAATCCCTGCGGCGTTGCGGTTGGCGATTCATTGGTCGAGGCCTATCGCCGCGCCTATTCATGCGACATGGAAAGCGCCTTTGGCGGCATCGTCGCTGTCAACCAGCCCCTGGACGCGGAAACGGCAAGCGAGATCACCAAGATCTTCACCGAAGTGGTCATCGCACCCGAAGTAACGGAAGAGGCCCGCGCGATTTTTGCTGGCAAGAAAAACCTTCGCCTTCTGGTGACCGGCGGCATGGCCGACCCGATGTCCGGCGGCCTGATGATCAAGTCGCTGGCCGGCGGCTATCTGGTTCAGGGCCGTGACAACCGCATCATCGAGGATATGAAGGTCGTCACCAAACGTGCGCCCACCGATGCCGAGATGGCCGACCTGCGCCTCGCCTTCACCATCTGCAAGCACGTCAAGTCCAACGCCATCGTCTACGTCAAGGACGGCATGACGGTCGGCGTCGGCGCGGGACAGATGAGCCGCGTGAATTCCTGCCGGATCGCCGCCTTCCGCGCCGAACAGGCCGCCCAGGCGGCGGGGGCTTCGGAAAGCTGGGCCAAGGGTTCGGTGGTGGCGTCCGACGCCTTCTTCCCCTTCGCCGACGGCCTTCTGGCGGCGGCAGAAGCGGGCGCGACGGCGGTGATCCAGCCGGGCGGTTCGATGCGCGACGACGAGGTCATCGCGGCGGCAGACGAGGCCGGGCTGGCCATGGTGATGACCGGGATGCGCCACTTCCGGCACTAAGTGCCAGACGGATGACGAAACATGCGACGGGGCCCTTAGGGGCCCCGTTTCGTTTCAGCCGTCCGACGCCTGCGTCTTGCCGCCAACCGAAGGTACCTTCAGCAACAGCAGGCCGCCAACGACAAGGAAGACGATGATCGTCGCCATGCCCAGGCGCTGCGACTGGAAGGCGTCTGTCACCACTGCCAGAAGGGCGGGGCCAAGGAACGCCGTTACCTTTCCCGAAAAGGCGAACAGCCCGAACATCTGGTTTCGCATGTCCGGGGGCGCAAGGCGCGCCATGTACGACCGGCTGGCCGATTGCACGGGTCCAACAAAAATGCCCAGCGGCAGCCCGAAGACCCAGAACAGCGTCTTTCCCTCGACGATCACCAGCGCCGTGCACAGAACGACCAGCGCGCCCAGCGATATAAGGATGGTTTTCTTCGGTCCGATCCAGTCGTCAATCCAGGCAAAGGCCGCAGCGCCCAGCCCCGCGGTAACATTGATCCCGATGCCGAACATGATCAGTTCGGTGAAACTCATCCCGAAGGTGCCCGCCGCATAGATGCCGCCAAAGGCGAAGATGGTTCCCAGACCGTCGATGAAAATCATCCGGGCGATCAGGAAACGGAAAATGTCAGCGTACTGGCGGATGCTGCGCAACGTGTCCCACAACTGCCCCATGCCTTCGACCAGCGCACGGCCAAGGCCGATTTTTTCTGCGGGCGCGTCGGGCGTGAAAACGAACAGGGGGGCAGCAAAGACGGCGAACCACAGGGCGACCAGCAGCGCGGTGGCCCGAATGTTCTCGCCGTTGTCCTTTGAAATTCCGAACCACGGCGTGTCCGTCTGGACCAGCCCGACCAGCGCCACAGCAAGACAGATCAAACCGCCAAAATAACCGAAACCCCATCCCCAGCCAGATAACCGCCCGATCATCTCTTTCGGGGCCAGTGCGGGCAGCATGGCGTTATAGAAAACCATACCCATCTCGAACGCGGCATTGCTGAGCGCCACCAGCACCAGCGCCCACAGCACCCAGGCCGGATCGGGTTCGGTAAACCAGAGCAGGGCAGTGCCAGTGATGCAGATGACGGTGAAAACGAACAGCCACGGCTTGCGCCGCCCGGTGCGATCGGCGATGGCCCCCATCACCGGGCTGAGGATGGCGACGGCCAGCGCCGAGAGGCTCATGGCATATCCCCATTGCGCCGTGCCGGTCACCGTATCGACGGCCACCGCCTTGGTGAAATAGGCCCCGAAGATGAAAGTGGCGATTACCGTCGGATAGGCAGAGTTGGCCCAGTCGAACGAACACCACGCCGCCAGCGCCAGACGCCCGGCGCTCCTGGGCTCCGTTCCCGCCTTGCTGTCTTCCCCTTGCCCCCCCATGCTTTTCCCTTAATCCGTCAGGGTCTGGATCTGGCGGCTTGTCACCGCCAGCATGGCGAAGTCGGGGGCGTCGACGGCGCGCAATTCCTCAAGCAGGGAGTCGGCGCGCGCTACGCCCTGCGGTTTTTTCCTGGCCCATTTGGTGATGGCCTGTTCGGCACTCAACGCGCCTTTTTCCTTCTCGGCCGCCATCGTATCGAGAACCGCCAGCGTCAGGTTGCTCTGATGCCGGTAGAGGTCTTCGATCAGCGCGGTGGTGGCCAGCTTCTGCCAGTGGTTTTCCGAGGAAAGGCGCTCTGTCATCGCCCGCATCCAGCCGAGCGAGAATCGCGGTCCGATGGCGAAATAAAGATCGGCCACCGCATCGACATTGAGATTGCGGTCGTCCGCAATGCGCACGATGTCACAGCCCGAAACCAGCACGAGAAGATGGGCAACCCGTTTGGACAAATCGGCAGGAACATTCCAATGGTCATAGTTGGCCGCGCGTTCCTCCATCCCTTCGGCCGCCGCATGGCGCAATACATCGCCAAGGGCGCTTTCAAGGGCAGCGACCCCGCCGCTGAACGCCGCCACATTGGCCCCGATATCGAGGGGATGTTGACCGTGGCGAAGGAACCACAGCGTTCCCCGCTCCATCAGGCGGTTGGCCTCCAGGCGCATGGCGTTTTGCGCTTCGGTCGGCACCTTGTTATCCAGGTCGTCGATGGCCGCCCAGACTTCTCGCAGCCTGAAAACGTCCCGGGCGACCAGATAGGCGCGGGCGATTTCGGACGGCGGCATGCCGGTTTTTTCCTCAAGCTGTGTGACAAACGTGCCGCCGACCCGGTTGATCAGGCTGTTGGTGATATGGGTGGCGATGATTTCGCGCCGCAGGCGATGTTCGGCGATGGCCGCCTTGAACTTCTTGCCCAGCGGCGTCGGGAAGTAACGCACCATATCGTCAAAAAGCTGTGGATCGTCCGGCAGGTCGGAATTCAGCAACTCGCCATAGAGCCAGATTTTCGAATACGACATCAGCACGGCGATCTCGGGCCGCGTCAGGCCACGCCCCATCCCCTCGCGCTCGGCCAGGGCCTCGTCGTCGGGCAGGAATTCGACCGCCCGGTTCAACCGCCCCGTTCGTTCAAGCATCCGCATCATGCGCGTCTGATGGTCGAGGATATCAAGGCCATGCGACTCGACCATCGAAATCGCCTGGGACTGCAGATAATTGTCGCGCAGGACAAGATCGGCGACCTCGTCGGTCATGTCGACCAGAAGCTTGTTGCGCTGCTTCATCGTCATGTCGCCCGCAGCGACAACGGCGTCGAGCAGGATCTTGATATTGACCTCGTGATCCGAACAGTCGACACCGCCCGAATTGTCGATGGCGTCGGTGTTGAGGCGGCCACCGGCCAGCGCGAATTCGATACGGCCACGCTGGGTGACGCCGAGGTTGGCGCCTTCGCCGATCACCCGCGCGCGCAGATCGCGACCGTCAATACGCAGCGCATCATTCGCACGGTCGCCGACATCGGCGGCGGTTTCGGTCGAGGCCTTGACATAGGTTCCAATCCCGCCAAACCACAGAAGGTCGACCTGCGATTTAAGCATCACGCGAATCAATGCATTGGGGGCCAGTGAATTTTCTTCTATGCCGAACAGCGCCTTTATCTCCGGCGTCAGAGTGATCGTTTTGGCGGAACGTTCGAAAATACCGCCACCCTTTGAGATCAGTTTCTGGTCGTATTCCTCCCACCCCTTGACGGCATCGAACAGACGCTTGCGTTCCTCCCATGTTCTCGCGGCATCGGGATCGGGGTCGATAAAGATATGGCGATGGTTGAACGCGCCAAGAAGACGGATATGCCGCGACAGCAACATACCGTTTCCGAACACATCCCCGCCCATGTCGCCGACACCAAGAACGGTGAAATCCTGTGACTGGATATCGATGTCGATTTCACGGAAATGCCGCTTGACCGATTCCCATCCGCCACGCGCCGTGATGGCCATCTTCTTGTGGTCGTAGCCATAGGCTCCACCGGACGCGAAGGCGTCGCCCAGCCAGAATCCGTATTCGGCCGCGACACCGTTGGCGATGTCGGAAAACGTCGCCGTACCCTTGTCGGCGGCGACAACCAGATAGGGGTCGTCGTCGTCAAGGCGGACAACATCGACCGGCGGCGACACACGCCCTTCGACGAGGTTGTCGGTGATATCGAGCAAGCCGCGGATGAACGTCTGATAGCACGCGATTCCTTCCTCAAGGAAAGCCTCCCGCCCGCCTGCGTCAGGCGCGCGTTTCAGGACAAATCCACCCTTCGACCCCACCGGAACGATGACCGCATTCTTGACCATCTGCGCCTTCACAAGGCCAAGGATTTCGGTGCGGAAATCTTCGCGTCGATCCGACCAGCGCAGGCCGCCGCGCGCCACCGCGCCACCGCGCAGGTGCACACCCTCGACACGGGGCGAATAGACGAATATTTCGCGCCACGGCCGGGGGGCCGGTAGTTCCTCGACCAATCCGCTATCAAGCTTGAACGACAGATAGGGCTTTGGCCCACCATCGGCATCCTGCTGAAAGTGGTTGGTGCGCAGGGTGCTGCTCACCAGATTGAGGAAGCGTCGCAGGATCCGGTCTTCATCGGCGTTGACGACGGCATCAAGTGCGGCGGTCAGATTGCTTTCAAGCGCGGCGCCGTCTTCCGTCGCCTCCATCCGCATGCGCGGATCGAAGCGCAGGGCGAACATCTCGACGATCAGGCGCACTACGCGCGGATTCCGGACCAGCGCATCCTGCATGTAGGATTCGGAGAACGTGATGTTGGCCTGCCGCAGATATTTGGCGTATGCCCGCACGATCACGACCTCACGCCAGGAAAGGCCGGCGACCAGCACAAGGCGGTTAAAACCGTCGTCTTCCACATCGCCGCGCCAGACACGGATGAAGGTCTGCTGGAAGTTGTCCCGGATCGACCCGATATCCACGCTTGTGCCATCGCCGGTTTCAAGACCGAAGTCATGGATCATCACCGTTGGACGATCTTCGGCATCGTCCGGGCGCGGTCGGATGGCGAACGGCAATTCATCGACCACCCGCAGGCCCATGTTTTCAAGCATCGGCAGGACATCCGAGAGAGGAACGGAACTGTCCGGATGATAGATCTTGAAACGAAGGGAGTTTTCCGACATCTCGATGGGACGATAGAGATTCATGCCCAGATGGCGCGAAGTTCGTGTCCGTTCAATCGAATCGATGTCTGAAACCGCGGTTTTTGCCGAGAATCGCTCACTGTACCCGGCAGGAAATGCATCGGCATAAAGCCGACACAGCGCCTGGCCACGTTCCTCGCCATGGGCGGAAACAAGCGCGGCGGAAAGCCGGTCGGTCCATGACCGCGTGGCGGCGATCAGCATTTCCTCCGTTGCGGCCAGATCGAAGGCCGCCATTTTCTCGGCATCGGTGCGAACGATCAGGTGAAGGCGCGCCAGCGGCGCATCGGAAATCTGGGTATAGAAATCGGCGATTCCGCCATCAAACGCGCGGGATACAATTTCCTCGATCTGGTGGCGAAGCTCCGTGTTATAGCGATCACGGGGTACGAAAACGAGGCATGAGGCAAAACGTCCGAACGCATCTTCACGCACGAACAGCGCGACGCGGCGGCGTTCCTGGAGGTGCAGGATGCCCAGGGCGATCCGCGACAGATCCGCCTCGGATATCTGGAAAAGTTCATCGCGGGGAAAGGTGTCGAGGATATGGCTCAACGCCTTGCCGTCGTGACTGCTTCTGCCACAGCCCGAATGATCAATGACGCCTTCGACCTTCCAGCGCAACATGGGGATGTCCCAAGGACTGCGGCTGTAGGCGACAGACGTGTACAGGCCAACAAAAAGATGCAAGCCGACAACCTTGCCCTTGTCGTCGAGGGAACGCAGGATGATCACGTCCATATGCACGGGGCGATGGATCGTCGAACGGCGGCTTGCCTTCGTCATGATCAGCAGCTCTGGGCGCAAGACGAAATCCCGAACGGCCTCGGGCATACGCCCGATGTTGCGAATTTCCTCGAATACCAGAAAGTCGGGATTGCGCAGGATGCCCATACCGCCGTCGCCGACAATGCGCGCTTCCGTTTTGCGTCCACCTCCCACCAGCCCGTATTCGCGATAGCCGAGCAAGGTGAAATGTCCCTCGTGCACCCACTTCAGGAAAGCGCGGGCCTCGGTGAGCATACCCTTCTCGACCGGTGGCGGCGCGGTCTTCAGACCGTCAAGCAGTTCCCCCAGCCGGTTCAGGGTCGGACGCCAGTCCTCAACCGCGGCGCGAACATCGGCCAGAACCGATTCGACGGTTTCCCTGATTTCATTCAGGCGCACCTCGCCTGACTGGGCGGTGACCTGAAAGTGCATGAAGGATTCCGACAGGACCGACCCACGGCCACCCGGCTGTTCCCCTTCTGCGGCGTTGGCGACCGAGACCAGCCCGCCATCGTCGGCGCGGCGGGACATCAGAACGGGATGGATGACAAGGTGAACCGCAAGGTCCAGGCGGGAAAGGGCGGCGGTTACGGAATCGACAAGGAACGGCATGTCATCGTTGACGACCTCGATCACCGTGTGATCGCTGGTCCATCCGTACTCATCAATATTGGGGTTGTAAACGCGAACGCGGGCCGTGCCCGCCGTACGCTTCGCCACGAACTTCCAGAATGACGCCGCGGCGCCGAACAAGTCGCCGGCGGAGTAGCCTTCCAGATCCCACGGTGGAACCTTGCCGTAAAAGAGCCTGATGAAATCGACGATGGAGGCGGCCTTCGTCGTCCCCATCCTGTCCCTTGCCTCCGCTTCCACCTGATCGAGAAGCGCGGCCTTGATAAGATCGTCATGCGCCGGCACTGCTAGCCCTCCCTGTAAGGGGTACAACGCTATCCGTCTTTGATCTTCTTGTTTTAACGGCCCTTCACATTATAGCTAAGTATCCATATTGGAACAGAAAAGCCCTTTATGGATGCAAAAGATTCGCCGGGTGCAAAATCGGGTGGTTGACGCTAGACTGTCATCCGTTTCAGCTGAAGGCCTGACATCCTTCGTCCGTAACGAGCTGAATCCGGTTGACGATAGTGAGCGGCACAGTAAGTGGCACAGCGAGCAACATGGCCAACGACATGGCGACAGATACGATAAACGGAAAAACGTCCCGCGACGGGACTGGAACGGATTCCGGCACGCAGGGATGGCGGCGTCATCCGATCGACCTTCGTTTCAGCCTGCCTTTTTTCGGAACCCGTTTCTACCTTACCGTCGTCGGCGGGCGTGAACAGCGGACGCCGGAGCGGATTTCGGTTGAGCGCAAGAAATATCCCCTGCGCACGGTGGCCAACCTTTTCTTCTTTCTGGGCATCGCCACGATTTTCTACACCACCGCCCTGATCGCCATGGCCGTACACAGCGCCATCATCGAATTCTGACGAACACAGCGGCGCGACTGTCTTTCCAACCTCCCCACATCTATCCGCATCCCCGCCCTGCTGTCTGCTGTGTGTGGTTTCCGCGTGGCCGCCAAAATCTATCAAATATTACAACAAAAAATACAAATATACGCCTAATAATCATTCGTTTAGACTTGTAAATACAAGACGTCATTCGTAAAAATCGCCTTGTCAAATCGATCACACCATATAAATGCTCATAATTAGTACGATACGCTATATTGTACATGGTGTTTATAAGTACTTTTTAATGTAGAAAATTATCCCTTCACAATATTGTTGTAATATGTTTCCTTGAAATAATTGGGTGCCCGATTGCTTCCTGGCGCCTGCATCGACAAGCTTCAGGGAGAATCAAGTGCCTGACACTCATCCGAGCGTAAACCCGCCAGATGAGGCATTTGTGCGTTTCGTCAATGTGCAAAAAAGCTACGACGGCGAAACCCTTGTCGTTAAGGACTTCAATCTCGATGTCGCCAGTGGCGAGTTCATTACCCTGCTGGGGCCATCCGGGTCCGGAAAGACCACGTGCCTGATGATGATGGCCGGGTTTGAAACGCCGACACACGGCCAGATTCTTCTGAACGGAGAGCCGATCAACACCGTGCCGCCCCACAAACGTGGAATCGGCATGGTTTTTCAGAATTACGCCCTTTTCCCGCACATGAGCGTTTCTGAGAATCTGGCCTTTCCGCTGGAGGTTCGGAAACTTTCGCGCACCGAGGTGGCGCAAAAGGTGAAACGCGCCCTGGCAATGGTGCGGCTGGAGGATTTCGGCAACCGTCGCCCCGCACAGCTATCCGGTGGGCAGCAGCAACGTGTGGCGCTGGCCCGCGCCCTGGTCTTTGACCCCGAAATCGTGCTTATGGACGAACCCCTGGGCGCGCTGGACAAGAACCTGCGCGAGGAAATGCAATACGAAATCAAACATATCCACGAAGAGCTGGGCGTCACCATGATCTATGTGACGCACGACCAGTCCGAAGCTCTCACCATGTCCGACCGCATTGCTGTTTTCGAAGACGGGATCGTACAGCAACTGGCGGAACCCGACGTGCTTTACGAAAAACCGTGCAATGCCTTCGTCGCCTCGTTCATCGGTGAAAACAACCGCCTTGTCGGTGAAGTCACGTCGCTGTCGGATGGGGGGTGCATTGTGCGGATGGAAACGGGCGAAGAAATTGATGCCCTGCCTGTGAACGTCGCGAGCACGGGTGTGCGATCCACCCTTTCATTACGGCCTGAACGCGTTTTCATCGAGCCGGACAAGGGCAGCCTTCCCAATATCTACGAGGCCGAGGTCCGCGAGGTGATCTACCTGGGCGATCACCTCCGCACACGCGTATGCGTATGCGGAAACAGCGAATTCATCATCAAGACACCAAACGCGCTGGGGCATCCCGTTCTCAGGCGGGGAAACACCATCAATGTGGGCTGGTCGCGCGAAGACTGCCGCGCGCTGGATGCCTGATTCATTTAGGAAGGGAGAATGAAAATCATGAGAAACCTTTTGGCCAGTCTTGGCGTTGCAGCCCTCGGCTGCCTTGTTTCCGCCGCCGCGCAGGCCGATACGCTGAACATCGTTTCATGGGGTGGGGCCTATACCGAAAGCCAGAACAAGGCCTATCACGAACCCTGGTCGAAGAAGACCGGCGACAAGATCATCAACGTGGACAAGGCGCAGGCAGGCCTTGCCGGGCTTCGCGCCCAGGTTCAGGCAGGCAACGTGACCTGGGACCTGGTCGACATGCTGCCGTCCGAGGCGCAGATCGCGTGCGACGAGGGGCTGATCGATATCATCGACCATGACGCCGTTCTCGCCGCTGCGCCGGACGGTACGCCGGCATCTAAGGACTTCATCCCCGGGTCACTCGGCGAATGCTATGTCTCGCAGATCGTCTATTCCAACATCGTCGCCTTCAATGCCGACATGTTCCCGGGCAAGAAGCCTTCGAGCATTGCCGATGTCTTTGACCTTGCGGGATTTCCCGGCAAACGTTCGCTACAGAAAAAACCCGTCAACAATCTTGAATGGGCGCTGATGGCCGATGGCGTACCCGCCGACAAGGTCTATGAAGCGCTGGGCACGGAAGCGGGCGTTAAGCGCGCCTTCGCCAAGCTCGACACCATCAAGGACAATGTCATCTGGTGGGAAGAGGGCGCGCAGCCGCCGCAGCTTCTGGCCGACAAGGAAGTCGCCTTCGCGTCCGCCTACAACGGCCGCATCTTCAACGCCGCGGTCAACGAGAAGCAGCCCTTCCAGATCATCTGGGACGCCCAGGTCTTTGAACTGGACGGCTGGGTCGTACCCAAGGGAAAACTGGCCAAGGTAAGGAGCTACCTCAAATTCGCCACAGATACCCAGCGCCTTGCGGATCAGGCCAAGTACATCTCGTACGGTCCTGCGCGCGCATCATCCGCGGCGCTGGTTTCGACCCATGCCGTCACCGGCATCGATATGAAGCCGCACATGCCGACCTATGGCCCGAACTTCAAGACCGCCCTGCACAAGGACGACGAGTTCTGGGCCGATCATCTTGACGAATTGACCGAGCGTTTCAACGCCTGGCTGGCCAAATAAAGACCGTTAAAGGGGAGGGGGCCGCCTTTGGTCCCTTCCCTTTTTACACTTGAACCGACGGGGTTGGCCCTTGAACGATGCAGCGGGCATGAACAGTACGAACCTGACGACCGCGGACGGTGTACCGCTGAAGACAAGCCTGCGTCGTGCGCAACGGCGACACAGGCTGAAAGCCGTTTTGCTTGTCACGCCGCTTTTCGCCTTTCTGCTCGTCGCCTTCGTTTTGCCGATCATGGACATGCTGACGCGCAGCGTGGACAACCCCGAAGTCATCACCTACATGCCGCAAACCGCCGAAGCCCTGATCGCATGGAACGGCGATGGTCTTCCCGGCGAAGCCGTGTTCGCCGCCGCGGCCCACGATCTTGCCAAAGGCAGTCGTGAAAGAACGATCGGCCATGTCGCCAGTCGCCTGAATTACGAGAAGGGCGGCATGCGCTCACTGGTCATGAAAACCGCGCGCAAGGCCAAAAAATGGGAGTCCGGGCCGTACAGGGAACTGATTCTGGCTGCCGACAAACGTTGGAGGGAGCCCGATGTCTGGCTTTTGATCAAGCGTCAATCGGCGCCCTATACGCTGTCCTACTTTCTATCCGCGCTTGACCTGCGGCACGGATCGGACGGGTCGATAGAATCAAAGCCCGCACACATGAAAATCTATGTTGATCTGTTCATGCGCACCTTGTGGATGAGCGCCCTTATCACGGCCCTTTGCCTGCTTCTCGGCTATCCCGTGGCGTTTTTGCTGGCGACGCTTCCCATGCGCCAGGCAAACCTGTTGATGATTCTGGTGTTGCTGCCTTTCTGGACCTCGATGCTGGTCCGCACGACCACGTGGATCGCCATCCTGCAAAGTCAGGGCGTTCTCAACGACCTGTTCGTCTGGACGGGATTGATCGACGACGCCAACCGCATTCAGATGATCTACAACAAGACCGGCACCATCATCGCGATGACGCATATTTTGCTGCCGTTCATGATCCTGCCGCTTTATTCCGTGATGAAGACCATACCGCCCAGCTACATGCGCGCGGCGCGTTCAATGGGGGCAACCGCCTTTACGGCCTTTCGGCGCGTGTATTTCCCGCAAACACTGACGGGCATCGGGGCGGGATCCATTCTGGTTTTCATCCTGTCGATTGGCTACTACATCACGCCCGCGCTGGTGGGCGGGCAATCGGGCCGCTTTATCACCAATTTCATCGCCTATCACATGCAACAGTCGCTGAACTGGGGTCTGGCGGCGGCCATCGGCTCGTTGTTGCTGGGCGTCGTGATCGCGCTCTACATGCTCTACAACCGCCTGATCGGCATCGACAACATGAAGCTGGGCTGAGGGGGAGGGCCGAGAAACCATGGCGCCACCACCCTATGCGACCGGTCCGGAAAGGCTCTGGCATTACGCCTTTCGTCTTCTTTGCGGGCTGATCTTTGTCTTTCTGATCGGGCCGATTCTTGTGATCATCCCGCTCAGCTTCAACGCCGAGCCTTACTTCACCTTCACCAAGGCGATGATCGAATTTGACCCTGAAGGCTATTCGTTGCGCTGGTACGAGGACTTTTTCACCTCCCAGGCCTGGCTCGGCGCGATCAAGAACAGCTTCATCGTGGCGTTTTTCTCGACAATTCTTGCCACCGGGCTTGGGACTCTGGCGGCATTGGGCATGTCCAGCCGCCACATGCCCTGGCGCGTACCGATCATGGCGGTTCTGATTTCCCCCATGATCGTTCCGTTGATCATCTCGGCGGCGGGGATGTTCTTCTTTTTCTCGAAATACCACCTGACCCAGACCTATCTGGGCGTCATTCTCGCCCACACCGCGCTTGGCCTTCCGTTTGTGGTGATCACGGTGACCGCGACACTGACCGGCTTCAATCATTCGCTGACCCGCGCGGCGGCCAGCCTTGGCGCATCCCCGGCTCGCGCCTTTTTCAAGGTGGTGCTGCCGCTGGTGACGCCGGGCGTGATTTCCGGCGCGTTGTTCGCGTTCATCGCCTCTTTCGACGAGGTTGTCGTCGTGCTTTTCATCGCCGGGCCGGAACAGCGCACGATCCCCATCCAGATGTGGTCGGGCATCCGCGAACAGATCAGCCCGACCATACTGGCCGTCGCAACGCTGTTGGTGGCCATATCAATCGGACTGTTGACGGTTCTGGAGCTTTTGCGGCGACGCGGCGAACGGCTTCGCGGCCTGACGCCCGGATAATTGCCAAAAAGAAAACCCCGAACCGATGGTCCGGGGTTTTGTCTTTGAAATGTATAAAAGAATGGAGCGGGCGATGAGATTCGAACTCACGACTTCAACCTTGGCAAGGTTGCGCTCTACCCCTGAGCTACGCCCGCATAACGCCGCATAACGGCGCGGCGCAGATACTACGCAAACAGACGCGTATTGCAAGAGGTTTTCTGCCGCATCGCCGTCATCCCCTCCCGCACCCGCCGTTTGACAAGGGCGTTGGGAAACAAGGGGCTTTCGTATGGCGCGCTTCGCACTATATTACGCAAACGGTTCCGGCCATATGGGCGTGGACCAAACAGGTTTAAACGCACAGGAAGCCCAAACATGGAAATTACCCTCAATCAGGACGGCACCTTCGCGGATCAGGCCGGCGCAGGCGGGTCCTTGATCAAGGAAAGCGATACCGCTTCTTTTGTCGTTGATGTGATCGAGGCATCGAAGACGGTCCCGGTCATCGTCGATTTCTGGGCGCCGTGGTGCGGCCCATGCAAGCAACTTGGACCGATGCTGGAAAAACTGGTCAACGCCGCAGCGGGCAAGGTCCGCATGGTCAAGATCAACGTGGACGAAAACCAGCAGCTCGCCGCGCAGATGCAGGTGCAGTCCATTCCCGCCGTCTATGGCTTCAAGGATGGCCGCCCCGTTGACGCTTTCATGGGCGCTGTTCCCGAAAGCCAGATCAAGGCATTCATCGCGAAGCTTCTGGGCGGCGCGCCCGCCTCGCCGCTGGAAGAAGCGCTGGAGCAGGCGCAGATCGCCTTTGATGCAGGCGATTTCGAAGCCGCCGGCGCCCTCTATGCCCAGGTTCAGGCGGCGGAACCGGCCAATTCCATGGCTATTGCCGGCATCATGCGGTGTGCGGTGGCCACCGGCGATGCGCCCCGTGCGCGCGAGATCGCCGATGCGCTGGACGACGTGATGAAACTGAAGCCTGAAGTCGCCGGCGCCATCGCCGCAATCGAACTTGCGGAACAAAGCGCCGATACCGGCGAGATTTCCGAACTGGAAGCCAGGGTGGCGAAAAATCCGAAGGATATGCAAGCGCAGTTCGATCTGGCGATTGCCTGTTTCGCCGCCAACCGCCGCGAAGAGGCGCTTGATCATCTTCTCGATATTCAGGCCCGCAATTCGTCATGGAACGACAGCGCCGCGCGCGTGCAGCTTCTGAAGTTCTTTGAAATCATGGGCGAGGACGACCCGCTGACCGCGGATGCGCGCCGCCGCCTTTCCACCCTTTTGTTTGCCTGATCGCGCTTCGGGGTTGCCAGGCCACGCTCGGCACCCCAGATAGCTGTCAGCCCCTCGGAGGCACGATAAGATGAACGAACCACAGGTCGACCCGCGACTTCTCGAGATTCTGGTCTGCCCACTGACCAAAGGCCCGCTGCGCTACGACGCAGCAGCGCAGGAGCTGGTCAGCGAACAGGCCGGGCTGGCCTTTCCCATCCGCGACGGCATTCCCGTCATGCTGGAGGACGAGGCCCGCAGGATCGCCGAAGGCGATGATTGACCCACAAGGACAAGAACGGAACAGAGATGAACGAGACGACTGGCACACAGCATAAACCGACGGAAATCCGTCTGAAGCGGGAAGAAAAGATCCTTGAGGTCGATTTCGACGATGGGAAGTCCTTTTCGCTGCCCGCCGAACTTCTGCGCGTTGAAAGCCCTTCGGCCGAGGTGCAGGGTCATTCCCCGTCGGAAAAGAAGATCATCGCCGGCCGACGCCACGTTGGCATCATGGAAGTTCAACCCGTTGGTCATTACGCCGTAAAGCTCAAATTCGACGATCTGCACGATTCAGGTATTTTTTCGTGGGATACGCTTTACGATTTCGGGACGCGCAAGGACGAGATCTGGAAAGGCTATCTTGCGGCGCTTGAAGCCAACGGCCTTAGCCGCGATCCCTGATTCCACCACCGCCCCATAAAAATGCCCAAAATATAATCAACGATTATATGCTGCCTATTTTTTAGGCTAACATTAAAACGCCCCTCCGACAAACCGGTGGGGCGTTTTCTGTCAGCGCCTTGTTATTCAACGGAAATCCTCTCCTGTCCCAGGTTTGGCACGGTTCATGAATATGTACTGTCGACGGCGCGCCAACCCCTGGGGCGCCACCAGAGAGATACAGGAGGACGGGCGATGAAGCTCATCATGGCCGTCATTAAACCTTTCAAGCTCGACGAGGTCCGCTCCGCGCTGACCGAAATCGGTGTGCAGGGCCTGACCGTTTCCGAGGTCAAGGGCTTTGGGCGGCAGAAGGGCCAGACGGAAATCTATCGTGGCGCCGAATACGAGGTGCATTTCCTTCCCAAGGTCAAGATCGAGGTCGTTATCCCCGCCGACCTGACCGAACAGGTCGTCGAGGCGATCCAGAAGACCGCCCATACCGGCAAGATCGGTGACGGCAAAATTTTCGTGTGCGACGTCAGCCGTGCGGTTCGTATCCGCACCGGCGAGAGCGACGCCGAGGCCCTGTAAGGAGGACCTGCCATGCGTATCCGTAAATCTTTCCTTCCGTTCATGGGCGTTGCCGCCGCGGCGCTTTTCGCCGCTGAACCGGCGCTGGCCGCCGATGCGCCGGTAACGGAAACCCAGTTCATCCTGAATTCCATCAACTTTTTGGTCTTCGGCGCGTTTGTCATGTTGATGGCCGCCGGTTTCGCCATGCTCGAATCCGGGCTGGTGCGTTCCAAGAACACGGCGACGATCTGCCTGAAGAACGTTGCGCTCTATTCCATCGCCGGCATCATGTTCTATCTGGTCGGCTACAACCTCATGTACGCGGGCGTCGATGGCGGCTTCATGGGCAGCCTCGCGATATGGGGCGCCGATGACTCGGCCGCGCTGGCGGGCGACTTCTCGGGCAATTACGCCGCTTCTTCAGACTGGTTCTTCCAGATGGTCTTTGTTGCGACCGCCGCGTCCATCGTGTCGGGCACCCTGGCCGAGCGGATCAAGCTGTGGCCGTTCCTGATCTTTGTCGTCGTTCTGACCGGCTTCATCTATCCGATCCAGGGCGCATGGCACTGGGGCGGCGGCTGGCTTGCCGAAATGGGCTTCGCCGATTTCGCCGGCTCGACCCTGGTTCACTCCGCGGGTGGCTGGGCCGCCCTGACCGGCGCCATCATCCTCGGTGCGCGCAAGGGCAAGTTCGATGAAGAGGGCAGGGTGCACCCCATTCCGGGCGCGAACCTGCCGCTGGCGACCCTTGGCACCTTCATCCTGTGGTTCGGCTGGTTCGGGTTCAACGGCGGCTCGCAGCTCGCCATGGGTTCGGCGGCCGATCTGGTGGCGGTGGCCAACATTTTCGCCAACACCAACATCGCCGCAGCCGGTGGCCTGGTGACCGCCATGATCTTGACCCAGCTCATCTACAAGAAGGTCGACCTGAGTATGTCACTCAACGGCGCCATCGCCGGTCTGGTCAGCATCACCGCCGGCCCGGACACGCCGTCGCTCGGACTTGCGCTGACCATCGGCGCCGTCGGTGGCCTTCTGGTCGTGGTCTTCGTGCCGCTGCTCGACAAGCTGAAAATCGACGATGTTGTCGGCGCCATCTCGGCCCACCTTGTCGCGGGCATCTGGGGCACGATGGCGGTTCCCCTTTCCAACGGGGACACCAGCTTCGCCACGCAGGGCGTTGGCGTCCTGGCGATCGGGGCCTTCGTGATCGCCACCAGCACGGTGGTCTGGCTGGTCCTGAAATACACCATCGGCATCCGGGTCAAGCCGGAAGACGAAGAACTCGGCCTCGACCGGGCGGAACTGGGCATGGAAGCCTACCCCGAGTTCGGGCGCGGTTCCCAGTTCATCTAGGTACTGCGACTCTTCCCCAGCAGTACCCTGGTGGAAATTGGGCCGGGTGGGGTCGGAGGGCAATCCCTCCGGCCCCACCTTTTTTTGCATGTTTTTTCAGCACCACTTCTCATTGTGCCTGTTTATTCGGCGGCGCCTGCGCCGTCCGGTGGGCCGTCTGGCCATCGTATTTTTCATATTATGATGTCTTTTCAATGGATTAGGCGGCGAGTCGCCCTTTTGGCATGCTTCTTGACATAGACCGAACCACTGTCGCCGACAAAAAAGCCCGGGAGAAAACACATCATGGACACCCTCAAGTCCGGAGCGGACGTCTTTTTCGTCCTAATGGGTGCGGTCATGGTCATGGCCATGCACAGCGGTTTCGCCTTTCTTGAGGCAGGCACCGTGCGCCGCAAGAACCAGGTCAACGCCCTGGTCAAGATTCTGGTCGATTTCGCCGTTTCCACGATCGCCTATTTCTTCATCGGCTATTCGGTGGCCTATGGTGTCGATTTTCTGGTCAACGCCAAGGTGCTGGCCGGAACCGAATCCGCGGATGGCTACGCCTTCGCCGCCAGCGGCTACGATCTGGTCAAGTTCTTCTTCCTGATGACCTTCGCCGCCGCCATCCCGGCAATCATTTCGGGCGGCATCGCGGAACGGGCGAAGTTCTGGCCGCAACTGATCGCCACCGCCATCCTTGTGGGGGTCTTCTATCCCCTGTTCGAAGGCATGGTCTGGAGCGACCGCTTCGGTTTTCAGGCTTTTATCGAAACCACATTCGGCGCGCCGTTCAATGATTTCGCCGGTTCCGTCGTCGTTCACGCCGTTGGCGGCTGGATCGCGCTGGGCGCGGTTGTCATGCTTGGCGCGCGCAAGGGACGTTATCGGGCCGATGGCTCGGTGCTTGGCATCCCGCCTTCCAACATTCCCTTCCTTGCGCTTGGTTCATGGATCCTGTCGGTCGGCTGGTTCGGCTTCAACGTGATGAGCGCACAGAGCCTTGAAGGCGTCACCGGGCTGGTCGCCATCAATTCCCTGATGGCCATGGTCGGCGGCATCCTTGCCGCGCTTGTCGCAGGACGAAACGATCCAGGCTTCGTACACAACGGCGCGCTGGCGGGTCTTGTCGCGGTTTGCGCCGGGTCCAACGTCATGCACCCGATCGGCGCGCTGGTCACCGGCGCGGCCGCGGGCGGCCTGTTC
The DNA here is from genome assembly GCA_026193355.1 of Rhodospirillales bacterium. Lineage (GTDB taxonomy): Bacteria > Pseudomonadota > Alphaproteobacteria > Rhodospirillales > JAPHTL01 > JAPHTL01. The sequence goes on along the minus strand of JAPHTL010000014.1, from coordinate 870 downwards.
GTCTGGGGCTTCCAGATGTGCCAGAACAAATGGAAGATCGACGATGTTCTGGGTGTCTGGCCCCTGCATGGCATGTGCGGCATGCTCGGCGGTATCGCCGCCGGTATTTTCGGGCTTGAGACACTTGGCGGCCTTGGCGGTGTTTCCTTCATGTCACAGCTTTTCGGCACCCTGGTCGGGGTCGCCTATGCGACCATCGTCGGCTTCTCCGTCTATGGCGGGCTGAAACTGGTCCTCGGCATCCGCCTCGACGCCGAGGACGAATTCAACGGCGCGGATATTTCGATTCACAGCATCGGCGCCTATCCGGAAGAAGACATCCGCGGCTGAGCGCCGCCTTTACAACGACCCCAGGAACCGCCGGGCCAGTATGTCCGGCGGTTCTTGTCGTTATGGGGGCGAATGGATACACTCGCCGCGAACGCCTTCGGCCCAACCGCTCATCCTCCGGTAACCCCCGATCATGCTCAATCCGGCCCTCGATCTTTTGACCGACTATCCCTTCCAGCGGCTTCGCGATCTGCTCGCGGATGTCACGCCCCCCGACGGGCTTGCGCCGTTGCTCATGTCGATTGGCGAGCCCCAGCATCCGCCGCCGCCGATGTTGGCCGAAAAGTTGACCGAAACCGCAGCGGGATGGGGCAAGTATCCGCCGCTTGAGGGCACCCCGGAATGGGGGGCCGCCGTCGCCGCATGGCTTGAGCGCCGCTATGGGCTTGCTCCCGCGGCCATCGATCCGGCCCGTCACATTCTTCCCGTAACGGGAACGCGCGAGGCGCTGTTCATGGTGGGACTGGTCGCCATTCCGGATGCAAAGAACGGGCGGAAGCCCCTCGCCCTGATGCCCAACCCGTTTTATCCGGTCTATTC
>JAPHTL010000030.1 GCA_026193355.1 Rhodospirillales bacterium | reverse complement strand
TTGATCTCGCCAAAGGAATGGGTCGTTGTCGAACCATCGGGCGAAAGGACGGTCAGCGCCGTGCGGTTCGCGTCGGCATCGGCATGTCGGTCGCATACGACAACACCCATGTTGATGCGTTCGGGGATATTCCAGTTAAAGGCGCGGTATACGTCGTCATAGGTGTTTCCGCGCGTCAGAAGTCCACTCATTCGTCGATTGTCCCGTCATAGTATTTGTAGCTGTCCACCCCATCCAGAACCACGCCGTCAAAGCCGAGGTCCTTGACGATGCCATAGACGTAGGAGGCGGGGTTGCCGAAGATCACCTGTTGCCATTCCGGGTTCCAGTATTCGACATAATAGCGGTCGGGATTGCCTGAGGTTGGCGCGGTGATCCACGATGGAGAGCGTTCCTTCCAGTTTGCTTTCCAGTAATACCGGTATTTCGCCGCCGTTCCGATATCCAGATAGGCAAGGACAAGGCGGCGCGCCCCGATTTTCTTGTATTTCAGGGTTTCGACAGCGCGCCGGGTCAGCGGCTGGGCGCGCCTGTGAAAAACGTCGACGATTACCGCGTCGTAATTCGTTCCGTGCAGCGCCATCGCGTACTGGTCTTCGTTTCCGAACGGGGCGGAATCGCGAACCATCAGGAAGTTGCGAACCTGCTTCAGGTTAATAATGTTGTCGGGGTTTTCGCGAAACGGCCGGGCGGGAAGGTCGGGAAGGTGATTCAGCGCCATTCCGCTGGCCGGGGCGACGAAGGGGATGTACCCCTTTTCCGCATTGCGCCGATAGGACTCCGACACGCTTTCCGCTTCCTTGGCGTAGTCTACGACAAGAACCTGGACGCCCAGCGTCTTCGCCGTGTCGAGTGTTCTCGTGTGGGCCTCGACCGGGTCCTTTTCCTCGGCCTTGCCGAAGACCTTGCGCCCGAAGAAAACACCCTCTTCGAGAATGCCGTCGATGGAGCGGATAAAGGTTACGGCGGGCACCCGGCGGGTTTCGTCCCCATCCTCGGCGAAGGTGACCAGTTCGCCAGCATTGACGGGAACAACAATGAAATCCTTGTTGAAGCCCCGGGCATAGGCGGCGATGTCCTGAATGAATGTCCGGATGTCCTGTCGCGGGTCACGCAGGGGTTGATCAAACAGGCTTCCCGTCCCACCGTTTTGACCCGGTGTTACATCGACGCCCTGTGCGCGCACGGTTCCCTGCTGCTGCGCGTTCGCCGTATGGGTAAGACACACCAAGGCCAGCGCCGCCAAGGTCGCCGACAATACATTCCAGCTTGCACCAATCTTGATCATCGACATTACTTTTAGCCGACCTCCACCCGCGCTTACAGGTATTTTCTGTTGAAAAGAGCGTCTCAGGGCAGGCGCTCCATCACAACCTCGGCAATGGCCAGTGAGGACGTCAGGCCGGGGGACTCGATTCCGAACAGATTGACCAGCCCCGGAACGCCATGCTCTCCCGGACCCTGAATTAAAAAGTCGCGCGCATCTTCGCCTGGGGCCTGGATTTTAGGCCGTACGCCGGAATAGCCGGGTTGCAGCGCGCCGTCCGGAAGGCCCGGCCAGTAGCGTCGGATCGCAGCATAGAATTCGTCGGCCCTTCGCGGATCGACGGTGTAATCGATATCCTGGACCCGATTCACATTCAGCCATTCGACATCGGGGCCAAAACGGCCCTGACCACCCAGGTCGCGGGTGTAATGGGTGCCCAGGCTGGCCGGGCCGGGAAGGGGATAGATCAGACGCGCGAAGGGGGCCCTGCCGGTCAGGGTGAAATAGTTTCCCTTGGCGAAGTGGCGGGGCGGAACCCACTCGGGCGATAGTCCCTCAATGGCCGCCGCGACATCCTGCGCCGAAAGACCGGCGCTGTTGATCACCGTACTGCTTAGAATTTCCATCGGCTCCGCGCCACCGGTGCGAATGACAATGCCCTGATCGGTGATCCGTCCGCTCTCGAAGGGGGTGAGGAAGGCGAAAACCGCCCCTGCCGCTTCCGCTTCGCCTTGCAGGGACAACATGAAGGCGTGGCTGTCGAGGATGCCGGTTGACGGGGAATGCAGGGCGGCGGCGCACTTCAGGTCCGGCTCCCACGACATGGC
>JAPHTL010000252.1 GCA_026193355.1 Rhodospirillales bacterium | reverse complement strand
CGTTCTGGCGGTCCACGACGGCGGCCATGCGTTTCATGGTTTCCATCACTTGCTCTTCCGTGCAAATGCCGTGATGCAGCCAGTTGGCGATATGCTGGCTGGAGATACGAAGGGTAGCGCGATCTTCCATCAGGCCAACATCGTTGATGTCGGGCACTTTGGAACAACCGACGCCCTGATCAATCCAGCGCACCACGTAACCGAGGATGCCCTGGGCGTTGTTATCCAGTTCCTTCTGCACATCATCCGACGAAAGGTTCTCCCCCTTCAGCAAGGGAATAGTCAGGATGTCATCCAGGCTGGCGCGACCGCGCGAAGCCAGTTCTTCCTGCCGCGCTTTCACATCCGTCTGATGATAATGGGTGGCGTGCAGGGTCGCAGCAGTGGGCGACGGCACCCAGGCGCAATTGGCGCCTGCCATCGGATGGCCACTCTTGACCGCCATCATTTCACCCATCATGTCCGGTTTCGGCCACATGCCCTTGCCGATCTGCCCATGCCCCGGAAGGCCGGATTCAAGACCAACGTCCACGTTCCAGTCCTCATAAGCGGCAATCCATGGCTCACCCTTGATGGCGTCCTTGCGGATCACCGGTCCGGCTTCCATGCTGGTGTGGATCTCGTCGCCGGTGCGATCGAGGAACCCGGTGTTGATGAAGACGATCCGTTCGGCAACGGCGCGGATGCATTCCTTCAGGTTGACGGTTGTGCGACGCTCCTCGTCCATCACGCCGATCTTCATCGTGTTGCGCGGCAGGCCGAGCGCGTCCTCGACACGATTGAACAATTCGTTGGCGAAGGCGACCTCCTCGGGTCCGTGCATCTTCGGCTTCACGATATAGACGCTACCTGTGCGGCTGTTTCGAAGGCCGCCCATACCCTTGATATCGTGGATGGCGGCGAAGGTTGTGACCATCGCATCGAGGATGCCTTCGGGAATCTCGTCACCGTTTTTGTCGAGGACCGCATCCGTCGTCATCAGGTGACCGACGTTGCGCACCAACATCAGGCTCCGCCCGTGCAGGGTCAGCGTGCCGCCATCGGGCGCTGTATATTCACGATCCGGCTCCATTCGGCGCGTGACGGTCTTGCCGCCCTTTTCGAAGGTTTCCGTCAGGTCGCCCTTCATCAGGCCCAGCCAGTTGCGGTAGACGACGACCTTGTCCTCGGCATCGACCGCGGCCACTGAATCTTCGCAATCCTGAATGGTGGTCAGGGCCGATTCGATGACAACGTCCTTGACGCCCGCGGGGTCGTCCTTGCCAATCGGATGGGTCTTGTCGATCTGGATTTCGGCGTGCAGGCCGTTATTGACCAACAGGATGGAGGTTGGCGCGTCACTACCGATGTAGCCGACGAACTTCGTTGCATCGGCGAGACCGGTTTCGGTTCCATCGGCCAACGTCACGGCAAGGTTTTTACGCCCGTCCGTATCTTTCAGGGAATAGCCAACCGCGTCCTTGTGGCTGCCCGAGGCGAGCGGTGCCGCCTGATCAAGAAAATCGCGGGCCGCCGCAATCACCTTCGCGCCACGGGCAGGGTTGTACCCTTTTCCTTTTTCGCAGCCGTCGTCTTCGGCAATCACATCCGTTCCATAGAGAGCATCGTACAGGCTGCCCCAGCGCGCATTGGCTGCGTTCAGGGCATAGCGGGCGTTCATCACCGGCACCACCAGCTGCGGGCCCGCCACAGAGGCAATCTCTGGATCGACGTTGGAGGTGCCCACCGCGAAATCGCCGCCTTCCGGCAGCAGGTACCCGATTTCCTGAAGGAACTGCTTATAGGCCGCCGCGTCGTGCGTCTGCCCTCTACGCGCCTTGTGCCATTCATCGATTTGCGCCTGAATGTCATCGCGTTTCCGAAGAAGATCCCTGTTTCTGGGGCCAAGATCATTGATGATCGTTTCAAGACCCGCCCAGAAAGCGTCCGGCGCAACCCCGGTTCCGGGAGCAACCTCGTCAGCAATAAGGTCGTGGAGGGCAACGGCGACCTGCAGGCCGCCCTTTGTGATGCGATCCGTCATTGTTTTCGTCCCATCGGAGAGTGAATTCCGTTCGGCCTTCAAGCCATCCGGGGAATATTCCCCGCACTTGTCAAAGGGGTCCAGAAATGATCGCTAAAAATGGGGTGTTTTTCCACAATGCGGATGAGGAAGCTGCTATCTGCACTGTTCGTTGCCAAAAATGACACTCTTATTGTATTAGGCCATGATAATGAATGCCTGCGGAGCAAGAACCCCAGGCAAGAATCGGGGACATGCCAAGTGCTTGATGCCTTCGTCAATTTTATGATCCCGCAGGGGAGCAACGCTGATGCGCGACTGAGGGCGCGTCAGGCAGGCGTGATCCGGACACTTCTTATCATCAGCGCCCTCGTCCTCATCGTCATCACACCGTATTTGCTCATTCGAAAGAGCGCGCCCCCTCCTGAAGTAGCCGCCCTTTTGGGCTGCATGCTGGCGCCCCTACTCGGCATTTTCGCACTCAGGCTAACTGGAAAAATCAGCGCCGCCGTGCTGCTGACAAGTGTAGTCGGGAGCGCCTGCATAACAGTTATCGCCTATTTTACCGGCGGTCTGCATTCCTTTATCCTTCCCGCGAACCTCGCCAACCTTGCACTGACCAGCGCATTCGGCAGCGTGAGGCTGATCCTCGCCGGAGGCGGAACGATCCTCGCTTCGCTGGCTGTGCTGGTCGCGCTGGAAACAACCGCCAATATCCCCCCATCCGACATTGTACCGGTCAAATACGTTTTCCTGCACCTTGTAACGCTTGCCGCATCCGGAATCCTGATGGCGTGGAGCGGGGTTGTCGCCATCCGCATGCGGGAACGATCCAAAAAATTGCTCAAGAAAGCCAAGCTGGAAGCGGAAAATCTGGCCAGCAAGGCTATTGAAAGCGAGAGGAAGTTTCGCCGGATTGTGCAAACGACAATGGAAGGGTACTGGCTGATCGACCCGAACACGAAGGAGACAATTGAGGTCAACGACGCCCTGTGCAAAATGCTCGGCTACACCGTCGAAGAAATGCTCGGCAAGAAGCCGACCGACTTCTGCGATGAGGAAAACGCGCAAATCTTCCGGACGCAGACCGCCCTAATATCCGAGGTCGACCACAGAAGTTACAATATTGTCCTGAAGGCAAAGGACGGTCGGGATGTTCCGGCATTCTTTAATGCGACGACCGTCTGGGGGGATGACGGAAGACCGGTTTCAGCCTTCGCCTTTGTCACGGATATGACAGAACAAAGGCGCACTTTGGCCGAACTGGAAAAGGCGCGCGAAACGGCAGAACGGGCGAACCAGGCGAAATCAGATTTCCTGTCCTCGATGAGCCATGAACTTCGCACCCCGATGAACGCCATCCTCGGGTTTGCGCAGTTGCTTGAATACGACCCCCGTCATCCTCTGGCCCCGGTGCAGAAACAGAATGTCGGGCACATCATCACGGGCGGAAACCACCTTCTTGAATTGATCAATCAGGTCCTCGACCTCGCCCGAATTGAATCCGGGAAGATTTCCCTGGAGATTGACGATGTCGATCCCGGGCCGGTCATAGAGGAATGCCTGAATCTTATCGACTCGATGGCGAGCAAAAGACGGATTCTCATCAAGGACAGGTACGCTGGAAAGGGGACTGCCCGGATCAGGGTGGACCAGACGCGATTTAAACAAATCCTCCTGAACTTCCTGACCAATGCGGTGAAGTACAACAGGGATTCAGGACAGATAACCATCGCTGCAAACGTGGCGAACGGCCTTTATCGCCTGTCCGTTTCGGATACGGGAAATGGGATTTCCGAAAAGCACCACGATTCCGTATTCATGCCATTCAATCGTCTTGGGGCAGAATCAACCGACATTGAAGGCACAGGAATCGGGCTGACCATCGCCAGGGAACTTGTGGAGGCGATGAATGGAAAGATCGGCTTCGAGAGCAAGGTCGGGGACGGCAGCACTTTCTGGGTCGAGTTCCCGGTTGCCGTACTGGGCAAAATGGAGGATCACGCGGAAATATACACAGACGACGGGGGAATTACGCCCCTTACGGATGGGCAGCACACGCTGCTATACGTCGAGGACAATCCGGCCAACCTGAACCTGATGGAAAAAATCGTCGATCATATTCCCAACCTGACCATGATCTCCGCCCATACGGCGGAACTCGGGCTGGAACTTGCCGAGGCAAGACTGCCGGAAGTGATCATCATGGATATCAACCTGCCCGGCATGGATGGTTACGAGGCGCTCAAACACCTGAAGGCCAACAAGGCGACCCGGCTTATACCCGTTATCGCGCTTAGCGCCAACGCCATGCCCCACGACATCGAGAAGGGCAGGAAAGCGGACTTCTTCCACTACCTGACAAAGCCTGTTCAGATCAATAATCTGATGAACGCGCTAAACGAGGCGATCGCCTTGCAAGACGAAGCTGGACAGGACAAGACCGCATCGTAGATGAAATTATCGGTGCGGCGTCAACGCCCGCCAGCGTCACCCGCCCCTCTGCTGTCACCCGGCAAGGAGGAGCTTCTCACCCGCATCCGACCGGAGGCCGTCAAGAAGAACATCGGGATCAAGAACCAGGAGCAAACGATCGCCAACCTGATGGACCGATGAGCACATCTTCCGCCACAGCGGCGAAACTGTCTTTGGGACCCCCTGTGCGGTATGTCTGGGAAAGGTCATGATATCGCCGATTGCATCGACCAGCAGGCAATCCATGAATTCGCCACGTTCGATTACAATCCCGAGAGACTTCCCGTCCCCTCCCGAATGTTCCGTTATCCCAAGGTAACTGTGCAGATCAATAACCGGAATGATCCGCCCCCGGATATTCACCAACCCCGCAACCTGGGGAAACGACAGGGGAACCGAATGGATGCGCGACGGGTAGATGATTTCGCGAACCGATTCAATGGGAAGGCCAAACATGTGCCGATCGAGAAAAATCGTGACGTACATTTGACCATGTTCGGTTCGGCCATCCACCTGTCGGGGCCGCGGCGCGTGTGCATCGGCGCCCTGTGGCACCAGTTCGGTTGAAGGCATGTGAGGCTCCGATCAGAATCGGTAAAATGCAGGAAGAGCGGGCAATTCCACTTCCCTCTTTTTACCGTTGGGCCGTTTCTTGCGGCGCCGAGCCTTGTACATCCCATTGGAAGAGCAACACTCGCCCTCCTCCGGAATCCCGCCCGGCGGCCCCATACAGCACACGGGATCAAGCGCTTCTTCCATGCTTTTTGCAAGCATTTCGGGGAGGGATGGGAGGCGCCTCATGACTTTTCCTCTTTTACAGCTCTTGGCAAGTAGTGGCCCGCCGGGTAATGGGCGGGCCACGAAGGTACAGAAAAGATCTGGGCTCAGTCGCCGATCTCGAGCTTTCCCTTGCGGATGAACACGGCATCCTCTCCCTTGGCGGCAACCGAGTTTTCACCAAGGGCGATCGTACAGCTGTCGCAAATATCCTCGATCACCGACTCGGGATCGACATTGACGGTCACACTTCCGGTCTTGGCGGTCACCGTTACGGTATAGGGGGCATTGTCCTCGTTGATCAGCTGCGCCGCATGGGCCGAAACCGGTAACGACGCGACAAGGATCGTGGCGAGGATAGACATTCGTTTCATTGATTTTCTCCGTAGGATGGCGCCGGAACTATCCGGCCCTCGGAGGGTACGATGCGCCACGTTATTCAATCTATCAAACGAATGTTTTTAATGTTTAAGATGATTATTATCGATTAAAGTGGATAACACCGCTTCCCCTGAGGGACACTCGTCAATGGACACGACACTCGCCCGCACATTCCTTGCTGTTTATGAGACCGGAAACTTCAACCGCGCCGCCGAACGCCTGAACGTCACACAATCGACGGTAAGCGTCCGCATTAAAACGCTGGAAGCCCAATTGGGGCGGCCGCTTTTTTCACGGGGACGCTCGGGGGCAATTCCCACCGGCGCGGGTCGCCATTTTCACCCGCACGCAACAACCCTGATAAGGGTTTGGCAACAGGCGCGACAGGAAGTGGCGCTTCCCCGATCGATGCAATCGGTCCTTGCCGTCGGCAGTCAGCTGACGTTGTGGGAAAGGCTGCTTCTGCCCTGGATCCCATGGATGCGTGAAAATCTGCCGGAAACCGGCGTACGCGCTGATGTCGGCCTCTCCGAAAGTCTTATGGCGAACCTGCGCGACGGAATACTCGACATCGGCGTAATGTATACGCCGCAGAGCAGACCCGGCATGATCATCGAGACTCTGCTGAGCGAGCGCCTCGTCCTGGTCTCTACGAATCCTGAAACTCGAACAGCCGGAGAGCCAGGCTACGTTTTCGTCGATTGGGGGCCGGAATTCCGCACAGCCCACAGCAACGCTTTCCCAGACCTGGATTTTCCGGCGCTGGCCGTTGGGTATGGCCCCCTTGGCCTCCGCTACGTCCTTAATCATGGCGGGGCAGGGTATTTTCCGCACCATGTTGTGCAGCCTTATATCCAGACGCATCGCCTGCACAGGATCAAGCGTACGCCCACGTTCTCCCGTCCGGCATATCTTGTTTACCCTGCCGAGCGAACCTCTGATGAGAGATTCAAGGTCGCCCTCGACGGTCTTCGGCACGTCGCCGCCCTTAAGGCCAACGTCTGAAACAGGCATCAACGCAATAATTTCCGGTCGTATGGAAGAAAGGATGTTTAACTCTGGGGTGAATTGAGGATAGTATCCCGATATCACGGCCTACAGCTACAAGGTGGCCCTCGGGGGGGGGTAACGCGAGATGGAATTGGGCGATCCCAAGAACCAGCATCACATGCATACCGGTCTTGCAGGCAGGCGGAGTTGGGAACGGTTGGAATACCAGTCGTTCATGGAGCTTGTCTTGGCGGATGGCCGCTGCGCAAGGGGTGAAACCGTTGACGTCAGCCTGGGCGGCGTATTCCTGAACATCGCTGATCGCGGGCACGGCATCGCCCTCGGCGAAACCGGGGAACTTCGCACCACCGGAAATCAGGACGCATTGCGTTTTCCCTGCAAGGTTGTCCGGGTCACGGATACCGGCATCGGTCTGGCGTTCCATGATCAGCAGGCCGCATTCGGCACATTCGTCACCCATGAGATGATGCTTGATCTCATGGCGAATACAACCGCGGCCTTTGCCGAATCGCTTGACCTTGGCGCAACCCTCGAATCAACCGTCAGTCACATCAAGAATTACATGCAGGCAGAAGCCGCATCCCTCTTTCTCGTCGAGGACAAGGGACAGACGCTGGTCTGCCGGGCCTGTGCGGGTCAGGTCGATATTACCGGGCTACGCCTCGGTATTGGCGAAGGCGTCGTCGGGCGCGTCGTCCGTGAAGGCGTCGCCATGATCGTCGATGACGTCCGCGAAAACCCGTCCTTTTCGAAGCGGGTGGACATGGAAACGGGCTTCCACACCGAATCCCTGCTCTGCGCGCCGCTTCGGATCAAGGACAAGACCATCGGCGCGCTGGAAGTCATCAACAAACGTGGCGGCGGCCGTTTCGTTGGTCAGGATCGTATCGTACTCGGCGCCCTGGCATCCTCTGCGGCAACGGCCATTCACAGCGCCCGGCAGGCGGCGGAACTGATCGAACGGGACGTGGAAGTAAAAGCCAGCGCGGTCAAATCCGACTTCTTCTCAACGATGAGCCACGAGCTTCGGACGCCGCTGAACGCCATCCTCGGGTTTGCCCAGATCCTGGATCATGACAGGGAAGGTAACCTTCTGGAAAGTCAACGGAACGCCGTTCGCTACATCATCAAGGGCGGGGAAAGACTTCTGGGCCTGGTCAACGAAATTCTCGATCTCGCCCAGATCGAGTCGGGCCTACGACAGCTTTCCTTAAGGTCAGTCACGCCCGAAGAGGCGGTGGAGGAATGTCTGGCATTGCTCTGCCCGCTGGCGGAAAGCAGGGAAATCACCGTAACGGATGAGGTCGTCGGCCAATCGCTGCCCTCTGTCCTGGCCGATGAAGCGGCCTTGAACCAGGTTCTGACGATCCTGTTCACAAACGCCCTCGCCAACAATCGACCGGGGGGAACCGTCACCGTAAGCGCTCACGTGGGGAAAAGCGGGATGGTTCGTTTTACGATCGCCGACTCAGGCCCCGAAATTCCAGATGAGGCGCGAAAGAAGATTTTTGTGCCTTTCGCCCGCCAGACGAATGCAATGGGCGAGTTGGACGATACAGGCATCGGTCTGACCATCGCCATGAAGCTCATAGACATGATGAAGGGCCGGATCGGATTCAGCACTTCACAGGATGAGGGCAATCGTTTCTGGATTGACCTTCCGCAAGCCCCGACCAACTGATTGTTACCCGGGCCAGCGCACTTCCCCTCAGCCGAGAGCAATCCTGATCTGCAAGAGCACATCGGCCAGCTCCTGTTCGTCATAGGGATGCGGCGCATCCTTTCCCCATATGGGTCCGGGCCATGCGAAGTCATCGCAAAAGCGGGCGACCACGTGGACATGAAGTTGCTCAACCACATTCCCCAGCGCGCCGATATTGATCTTGTCGGGACTAAAGGCCGCAACAAGCGCCTGTGATGCACGGGTTGTTTCCATCATGACGACTGTTCGGTCGGTTTCTGAAAGGTCGTGGATCTCACGCAACCCGGGCTGTTGCGGAACAAGAATCAGCCACGGACACCGGCGCTCGTTCATCAACAAAACACGACATAAAGGCCAATCGGTCACCTGGACGGTGTCCCTGGCAAGGGTTGGATGCAGCGTGAACATTGCGTACCTCTATATCAACCGGTGTGTTTCCACATGTGGCCACTTAAAACAATCAAGCCTGAATAATAAAAAAAACCATACTTATACAGATGCAAAAAAACGCCTCTATTTGCGCTAATGGAAATGAGGCCGTAAAAAAATAATTTATAAAAGTACTTCCCGTATTTCCAAAGTCTGTCTATGCGATTCAGGTCCAATGCGTTGTTTCAATTGGCCTATCCACCACCTTCACCCATGCGGCGGGTCCGTATCCGTGGGAAGAACCACCCCTTGCCATCTTCTTCGGTACGCCGCAACTCATTGACTTTCCCGAAGTTTTGCCTACATATCCCCCATGCGCGATACATTTGTTTGTTGTTATCTAAATAACCGGTACGCCGATTGGCTTAGTTATCCACTGACATTGTGAGCGTTTTTCCATTGCGCAGTCACATGGTGTGACGTGCAAACCAATACTCCTGTTAGAGGATACGACAATGGCTACTGGCACAGTTAAATGGTTCAATTCCGCCAAGGGTTTCGGCTTCATCGAGCCCGAAGACGGTTCAAAGGACGTTTTCGTTCACATTTCGGCCGTTGAGCGCGCTGGCATGAGCACGCTTAACGAAGGCCAGAAGGTCACCTATGACCTTCAGCCCGGACGTGACGGCAAATCTTCGGCCGAGAACCTGTCCGCGAAGTAAAGACTGCCTATACCGCCCCCGGCCAACCGCCGGGGGCGGTTGTCTTTCCGGCCGATGATACGGCCTTCCCTCGACAAATCTCCGTCGACCCGTATCAGACGAGCGATCATTCGCCTGTCACTTCCATTCAGCCGCGACACAAGACACGCCCAGGACTTTTGGCGCGATGCGCCCCGTTCTTACGCCATCCTTGCATACCAGCCTGCAAGATTTTTTGCCGCCTGCGTATGTGACTGAGTCTTCACCAGAACACACCGCCCAGAAAAGGATTCCGCATGACAAAATCAGCACGAATGATGGCCGAGAAACAGTTCAGCGCGAGCCAGAAGAAAGAAAAGCTGGCGCAGAAGGAAAAGGAACGCGCGCGCCTGGAAAGGGTGGAAAACACCGCACGGCTTCGCGCCCTTCGCATAGCCAAGGAAGCGGAAGAGAATAAAACCGTTGAAGCCGCAAAGCCGAAAGCCGCAAAGCCGAAAGCCGCAAAACTGGCGCACCCGGACCTGCCCCAGGCCCACCGCCGCTAAACGCTCTTTCACCTGACGATGGGCATGAATATGCGGGTGTCTTGCCCGCCCCTGTATTGCTATCATCTGGCCATACACATTCATGCACATCAATGGGAGGCGCGTTCAAATGCTGAAAACAACAATAGCCGGAAGCCTTCCCAAGCCATCCTGGCTTGCCGAGCCGGAAAAGCTCTGGGCGCCGTGGCGACTTGAGGGGGAGGAGCTTGAGCGTGGCAAACAGGATGCTGCGCTGATCTGGCTCAAAGAACAGGAAGACGCGGGCATCGACATCGTCGGTGACGGCGAGCAGTTTCGAATTCATTTCGTTCATGGGTTTCTGGAGCATGTCGAGGGCATCGACTGGCAGAAGAAAACCAAGATGGGAATCCGCGCCGATCGTTACGTCGTCGATGTGCCAACCGTCACAGGGCCAGTAACCCGAAAGGGGCCGGTCCACTCCGACGAAGTGCGTTTCACCCGTGCGCACACAAAGAAGAAACTGAAATTCACCCTGCCCGGCCCGATGACGATCTGCGACACCATCGCCGATGCGCATTACGGGAAGCGGGCCGACATGGCCATGGCCTTCGCCGATATTCTCAATGCCGAGGCCCGTGAACTGGAAGCGCTTGGCGTCGATACCATCCAGTTCGACGAACCCGCCTTCAACGTCTTCATGGACGATGTGAAGGAATGGGGAATCGACGCGCTGCACAGGGCCATTGACGGCCTCAAGTGCACGACGGCAGTGCATATCTGTTACGGCTACGGCATCAAGGCGAACAACGACTGGAAGGAAACCCTGGGCAGCGAGTGGCGCCAATACGAGGAAATTTTCCCGGCGATCAACGAAAGCCGTATCCAGCAAGTGTCGCTGGAATGCGCCAGTTCCAAGGTCCCCGTTTCCCTTATCGGCCTGCTCAAGGACAAGGATGTCCTTGTCGGCTCGATCGATGTCGCCTCGCTTGAGGTTGAAACGCCGGAAAAGGTGGCGGCTACGATCCGCGAGGCGATGAAACACATCGCGCCTGAACGGATATTCCCCTGCACCAATTGTGGCCTTGCCCCCCTGCCCCGCGAAGTGGCGGTCGGCAAGCTCCGCTCTCTTGCTGCTGGTGCTGCGCTGGTGCGCGCCGAACTGGGAAGCTGACTTTCGACCGTCGTCAGGTCAGCCCGGCAAGATCCGGCAACGCCCGGATCTGATGGCCGGCATCCTCCAAAGCCCGTCGGACGGCGCCTGCCGTCTTGACGGCGGAGGGTTCGTCTCCGTGCACGCAGATCGAATGGATTTCGCAGGGAAGCCGCGTCCCCGAACGGGTTACCAGGGCGCCAGCCTCCATCATCATCAGGACATGGGCAGCTGCCGCTTCGGCTCCTTCGATCATGGCGCCTTCCTGCCCCCGCGGAATCAATGAACCGTTTTCCGCATAGGCCCGATCAGCAAAAATCTCCTCGGCCACGCGCAACCCAAGCCGCCGCCCCGCCTTCGACAGTTCCGATAGCGCAGGGGCGAGGAAAATAAGGTTCCGGTCATAGTCGCGTACCGCGCCCGCAACCAAACCTGCCAGCTCCGCATTTTCGGCCGCCATGTTGTTGAGCGCCCCGTGTGGCTTGACGTGACTCATCCTTTCGCCTCGTGCGCGCGCCACCCCATCCAATGCCGCCAGCTGATAAAGGATCAGCGCCTTCAGTTCATCCGGTGGCAAGGTCATCCTGCGCCGACCGAATCCTTCAAGATCGGGAAATGACGGGTGTGCGCCAATGCTCACACCATTGCGCGCCGCCTCATCGACGGTGCGAACCATCACCAGCGGGTCGCCCCCATGAAAGCCACAGGCCACGTTGGCCGATGAGACAATCGCCAGCATGGCCTGATCGTCACCGATTATTGTCTCGCCGATGCTTTCGCCCAGATCGGCATTGAGATTAATCTCGGTCATCGCCGCATGCCTCCAGATGGTTCTTCCAGGTGGGTTTCCAGGTGGCCAGGGAAATTATCCGGGTTTTTACAGTCAACCACCCCGCCGATCAGGTTTCCCTGATAAAGAAGCGCCACATCATAGCCCTGCGCCAGCGGGCGGACCGCCGCGATTCTTGACCGCAAATCGCGCTCGACTTCGCGGGCGGCGTCCTCGGCAACTTCGACCGTAACAGCCCTGAACCGGATCTCGGCCCCCGGCGCAGAACGAGCGACGCGCGCCAAGTCGGCGGAGATTACGGTGGCGATCTTGGGGTAGCCGCCAACCGTCTGGCTGTCGGCCAGAAGCAGAATCGGCTGGCCGTTGCCGGGAACCTGAATAACGCCGGGTACAACGCCCTCAGAAATTATTTCCGCCCTGTCTTTTGATTGGTGTCGCAGGACGGGGCCGGAAAGACGCATCCCCATGCGGTCGGTCTCATTCCCGACATGAAAGGTTTCTTTCTCAAGCGCCCGCAGGGCGTCATCGGTGAAATGGTCGGCCTGCGGCCCCAGCACAACCCGTATCGGCGCGTCGACATCGACAGAGGGGGCGGACATTGTCAGATCAAGGCCAGATGCGGGCGCTGAACTCGCCATCACTAGCCTGTCACCGGCGGCAAGGGGCCGCCCATCCAGCCCGCCCATTCGCGCCCGCACGTATGTGGAGCGACTGCCCAGAACTTCTGGCAAATCAAAACCACCAGCAACAGCCAGGTAGGCCACCGTGCCTTCCGTAACCGACTTGACCTGTATCCGGTCCCCCCGCTTCAGGGTAATCGAGCGCCATGCCGCCACCGGCTGCTGTTCACCCTGCGGCCCGGCCAGGACCAACGCCGGACCGACCACGGCGACACGGATGCCGTCTGCCTCGGCTTCCAGAATCGGGCCGGTCAGATGAATTTCCAGACCGGCGGTTTCCTCCGCATTACCGACCAGTGCATTGGCCAAGCGCAACCATCCGCTGTCCAGGGCGCCACATAGCGGAACCCCGTACCGCCGCATTCCGGCGCGTCCAAAATCCTGAACGGTTGTCATCAGCCCCGGTTGAATGACGTTCAGCGCCATCATGCCGTCACCACCTCCCGAAAACTGTCGGGAGAAACTTCGCCACCACGGATTGCCTTTTCGATCCGGATCGCTTCGGCGGCTGTGACAGGTTGAAAGCAAACCCTATCATTGGCCGCCAAAAGTGCCGGAGCCGATCGCGTAACATCAAACAGCGGCACCGGACAACGACCGATCAGGTTCCAGCCACCGGGGCTTTCCCAAGGGTAGATTGCGCTGAGAGAACCCGTGATGGCGACCGAGCCGGAAGGAACCCGTACCCGTGGCTCCGCCCTTCTTGGAACATGAAGTCTGTCTGGCAAATCACCCATGAACGGAAAGCCGGGAAGAAAGCCAAGCATGTAAACAAGGAATTCACATCCCGCATGGATCTCCACCACCTGATCCGGGGAAACGCCGGTCGCCCGCGCCACCGCGTCAAGGTCGGGGGCATCCGCTTCGTCGTAGGAAATCGGCAAGGCCCACCGGGTGGGTGTTGCTTCGGGCGTGGCATCGATATCGTCCAGCAACCCTTCGATACCGGCCTGTATGTCCGCACGGCGCGCGCGCAAGGGATCGTAATGGACGGTCAGGGAACGGAATGCCTGCGTAGTACCCGTGATCCCGTCCAGACCCGCTGCCGACAGGGCCGCATCCAACGACGCCACCCGGGCCTTGGCCCGGGGGTTGATCGCGCTATCCAACTCTATGGTGAAAGCGCGGTCCCCCATGTCGAGAAAGCGGACATTCATATCGGAAATGGCTCCCGGGAAGCCCCGTACCGTCAAAACCAAAGGTCAAATGCGGCTCGTTCCACGACGCAATCAAAGAGGCCTGATGCCGTGACGCCTTATTAGAAACTTAAATTTTGTTGACATTTTGTCAACATTTTGTTCGCCTAAGGGCTGGGGAAACGAAAACTTTTTCACCGATAGGGAGCGTTGAACAATGACGCACATACGTAAGCTTATCTTGTCCGCGATCGTTGCGCCGGTTCTGGCCTATGGATCGTCCGCCATGGCGGAAACCTGGAACATGCCGACCCCGTATCCGGACGCCAACTTCCACACCCAGAACATCAAGACCTTTGCTGCCGAGGTCAAGGCGGCCACTGGCGGCAAGCTGGATATCGTCGTCCATGGCGGCGGTTCGCTGGTCAAACATCCCGAAATCAAGAATGCGGTTCGCACCGGTCAGGTGCCGATCGGGGAATTCTTTCTTTCGCGCTTGAGCAATGAAAACGCTGTGTTCGGCGTCGACTCTCTTCCTTTCCTTGCGACCGATTACGATGCCGCCCGCAAGCTGTGGGCTGCCTCACGGCCGAAAATCAATGAGCTGCTGAACAAACAGCGCCTCATGGTCCTGTATTCCGTGCCGTGGCCGCCGCAGGGTCTGTACACCAAGAAGCCGGTCAAGACCGGCAACGACCTCAAGGGCTTGAAGATGCGGGCCTATAACGCCCTCACCGAACAGCTTGCCCAGAACGTCGGCGCAGTACCGACCCAGGTTGAAGTGCCGGATATTCCGCAGGCATTCGCCACCGGTCAGGTTGAAGCCATGATCACCTCACCGTCAACTGGCGCCAATTCCAAAGCCTGGGATTTTGTCAGCCACTATTATGACGTTCAGGCCTGGCTGCCGAAGAACATCGTTGTCGTCAATAAGGCGGCATTCGATGCGCTCGACAAGGCGACTCAGAACGCCGTACTCGCTGCCGCCAAATCTGCAGAGACGCGCGGCTGGACGGCTTCAATGACAGAGACCGCGTCCAAGACCAAGATTCTCAAGGACAACGGCATGACTGTCGAAGCACCGTCTTCCGAATTGAAGGGGACGTTGGCCAAGGCCGGCAAGACGATGGTCGAAGGATGGAAAGCAAAGGGTGGCGCAGATGCGCAGGCCGTGCTTGACGCCTTCAATAAATAACCGAAGAAGCGGACGGTCGGGGTCCAGAACGCCCCGACCGTTCCACTTTTCCTGCAGACGGGGGAACTGCCATGAGAAAGGCGCTGGATCGTCTCTATGATCTGAGTGGCGCGCTCGCGGCAGCGTTTCTTGTCGCGATTTTCGTTATCGTCCTTTTGCAGGTTGGCGCCAATCTGCTCGACTTTCTCATCGCAAAGACAACGGGAACCCCCATAGGGCTGGTTATCCCCTCCTATGCCGAAATCGCAGGTTTCTTTCTTGCCGCCGCTTCTTTTCTGGCGCTGGCGCACACATTCCGCCACGGAGCCCACATCCGGGTATCCCTGATTCTTCAGGCAATGTCAGATGGAAAGCGGCGTGTCGCCAATTTACTCAGCTGCGCCGCAGGGGCCGCAATGGCTTCCTATTTTACCTACTACACATGGAATCTCGTTATCGAAAGCATCGCGTTCGGCGACCTTTCTCCCGGCATCATTGCTGTTCCCCTGTGGATACCCCAGACAACAATGGCGGTTGGGGCAACCGTCTTTTCCATTGCCATGCTCGACACACTTGTCCGCCTGTTCATCGACGGTGACGATCCAGCCTGTGACATTCACAGTGGTGGGAGCGAATGATGGAAGGCCCCCTTATTCCAATCCTGACGCTTATTGGATTCATGTTCCTGCTGCTGGGCTTCGGCGTCTGGGTTGCGCTGGCGCTTCTTGGTGTCGGTATCGTTGGCATGGTGTTTTTCACCTCGTCCCCGACCGGACCGCTGATGGTCACCGCCATATGGGGATCGAGCAACCTTTGGGCGCTGGCCGCTTTGCCGATGTTCATATGGATGGGTGAAATCCTTTTCCGTTCGCGCCTGTCGGACGACATGTTCGAGGGGTTGGTCCCCTGGATGACTCGCCTGCCCGGCCGTCTGTTGCACGTCAACGTTCTCGGCTGCGGCATCTTTGCTGCCGTTTCAGGCTCATCTGCGGCAACAGCCGCCACAATTGGCAAGATCTCGATACCCGAGCTGAAGCGTCGGGGCTATTCCGAAAGGATGGTGCTTGGCACCTTGGCCGGTTCGGCGACCCTAGGGCTTTTGATTCCACCATCGATTATCCTGATCGTCTATGGCGTCGCCACCGAACAATCAATCGCCCGTCTTTTCGTCGCTGGTGTTCTGCCCGGCCTTATGTTGGTTGGTCTGTTCATGGGGTATGTTGCGTTGGTCGCAGTCCTTCGTCCTGGCTCCATCCCCCCCCTGACAGAAACCTATACCTGGAGGGACAAGGCGCAGGGATTGCTTCGCCTTGGTCCGGTCGTTCTGCTTATCGCAGGCGTCATCGGATCAATCTATAGCGGCATTGCATCACCCACGGATGCCGCGGCGGTCGGTGTTCTTCTGGCCCTGATCATGTCGTGGTTAAGCGGTGATCTGAACCGCAAGACATTCACCGAGGGTCTGATGGCGGCGGTGCGTACATCATGCATGATCGCCTTCATACTGGCGGGAGCTTCGTTCCTGACCATGGCCATGGGCTTCACGGGAATTCCGGCTGGGCTGGCCCGATGGATCGCCACGATGGACCTTTCGCCCTATGCCCTTCTTGCGGCCCTGACGGTTTTTTTCATCATCCTCGGGTGCTTTCTCGATGGTATTTCAGTGGTGGTTCTGACCACCGTCGTTGTTCAGCCCATGATTGTCGCAGCCGGGATCGACCCCATCTGGTTCGGTATCTTCATCGTGCTGGTTGTCGAAATGTCCCAGATCACCCCGCCCGTTGGCTTCAACCTGTTTGTGATTCAATCTTTGACCAACCGCAACATTCTGGTTGTCGCAAGGGCCGCACTACCCTTCTTCATGCTGTTGTTGCTGGCCGTCGGGTTGATTACCCTGTTCCCCGAGATCGTTACCTACCTGCCAAACCGGATGTAGAAGCAAAAGAAGGACATCAGATGAAAAAGGATTCCCTTCGAAAGGCGGCCGACGCCGCAGGGCACCAGACGATGATTCCAATCGTGTCGTCCGAACATCTGGCCAGCCCGGAAGCCTGGCAATTAAGCGAATTCGAGTACGGGTTGATTGTTGCCCACAATGCCTTCAGCCGGTGGACGACTCGTTGCATGGCAGCTGTTGGTCATGCGGATTTCAGTCCGCTCGATGTTCTGGTATTGCACAACGTCAACCACCGCCGCCGCGCCAAGAGAATCTCCGACATCTGCTTTTTGCTGAATATCGAGGACACCCACACGGTTAATTATTCCCTGAAGAAGCTGGTCAAGGCCGAACTTGTCAAGGGCGAACGGCGCGGCAAGGAACGCTTCTATCAGGCGACCGAGGCAGGCAAAAAGGTCTGCAAGGACTATCGGGACCTGCGCGAACGCTGTCTGATCGGCCCGCTCCATGACATGGATTCACTCAGCCACATGGCGACCCTTCTGCGCATGCTGTCCGGCCTGTACGATCAGGCGGCCCGCGCAGCCGCCTCTGTCTGAT